>DASPLZ010000206.1:0-3211 GCA_035627295.1 Phenylobacterium sp.
CCCCCTCCCCCGCAGGCGGGGGAGGATTTAGATGCGCATCCTCATCACCAACGACGACGGCATCCACGCGCCCGGCCTGGTCGCGCTGGAGAACATCGCCCGCGCCCTGAGCGACGACGTCTGGATCGTCGCGCCGGAGTACGAGCAGTCAGGGGCCAGCCGGGCGCTGACGCTGTCCGACCCGCTGCGCGTGCGCACCCTCGACGAGCGCCGCTTCGCCGTCGCCGGCACGCCCACCGACTGCGTGATGATCGCCGTGCAGGAGCTGGTGACGGGCGCGCGGCCCGACGTGGTGCTCTCCGGGGTCAACATGGGCCAGAACATCGGCGAGGACGTCACCATGTCCGGCACGGTGGCGGGCGCCATCCAGGGCATGGTGCTGGGCATCCCCTCCATCGCCATGTCGCAGGCCCTCGGCATGAATTTCGAGGCCCGCCGCGCGCGCTTCGAGACCGCCGAGGAATACGGTCCCGGGATCGTTCGCCGCCTGCTGGAAGTTGGCTGGCCGAAGGATGTGGCCATGAACGTCAACTTCCCGGACAAGGACCCTGCCGACGTCACCGAGGTGGAGGTCACCCGCCAGGGCTTCCGCGACGTGCACAACCTGCATGCCGAACAGCGCACCGACCTGCGCGGGCGTCACTACTACTGGATGGGCTTCAAGCCGCAGCGTTCGAACCCCAAGCCCGGCACTGACATCCATGCGATCTACAACGGCAAGATCTCGGTCACGCCGCTGCACATCGACATGACCCAGAACGAAGCCGTCCACGCCCTCAAGGGGCAGTTGGGCGGCGCCATCCCCAAGGCCTGAGCCATGGCCAGCGAACCGCACGACGACGACGGCACGCCCGAGGAACAGCTCGCCCGGCTGGTGCTCTCCCTGCGCTCGCAGGGGGTCAGCGACGCCAAGGTGCTGCACGCCATCGAGTCCACGCCCCGCGATCTCTTCACCCCGGACCTCTTCAAGGCCCGCTCGTGGGAGGATAGCGCCCTGCCGATCGCCTGCGGCCAGACGATCAGCCAACCCTACATCGTCGGCCTGATGACCCAGGCGCTGGACGTGACCAATCGCCACCGGGTGCTCGAGATCGGCACCGGCTCCGGCTACCAGACGACGATCCTCTCCAAGCTGGCGCGGCTGGTCTACACGGTCGAGCGCTACCGCACCCTGATGCAGGAAGCCGAGGGGCGCTTCAAAACCCTCGGCCTCACCAACGTGATCACTCGCTTCGGCGACGGCGGGGAGGGGTGGCCCGCCCAGGCGCCTTTCGACCGCATTATGGTCACAGCCGCGGCGCCGGAGGACCCCAAGACCCTGCTCGACCAGCTCAAGCCGAGGGGCGTGCTCGTGGCGCCCGTGGGCAAGGGGCCGGTGCAGGTGCTGAAGCGCTATGTGGCGCGGGGCGACGGCGCGTTCGAGACGGAAACCCTGACCGACGTGCGGTTCGTGCCGCTGCTGGACGGCGTGGCCAAGGAACTCTGAGCGCCCCGGCCGGCGGCGCTTTGGGACATTACGGGTTTGCGGGGGCGTCAGCCCAGCCCATGATCGGGCGGGGGCGAGACTGATTCCGCTGGTGTGGAGCGGCGAATGACCATGTTCGGAATGCGGCTTATCCCGGTGATCGCGGCTGCGGGCCTCCTGGCGGCCTGCCAGACGACGCCGCAGTACGCCCCCTCCGAAGGGCCGCGCCCCACCGCCGAGCCGCGCGCGCCGCAGCCCGCCTATCCGACCCGTCCCTCCGAGGCGACGCCGCCGGGCCAGGCCGACCCTGACGCCGCCCCGCCGCCCGTCGCCACGCCGCGCGTGGAGAGCCGCCCGCTCGACAGCTTGCCGCCCGCCCAGCCGCGCGCGGACGCCCCGCCGCCGTCCCGCCGGCCGCCGCCGCAGCCGGTGATGCGCGAGTTCGTCACCGGCCGCGTGGTCGACGCCGAGGGGCCGCCGCGCACCCACACGGTCGCCAAGGGCGACACCCTCTATTCCATCGCCCGCAAGATGGAGATGACGCCCAAGGAGCTGGCGGCGATCAACGACCTCGACGACCCGTCGAAGATCCGCCCCGGCCAGCGGCTGAAGGGCAAGGGAACCCGCGCCAAGGCCTACACCGTCGCCTCCGGCGACACCCTCTACGCCATCGCCCAGCGGTTCAGCGTCGCCGCCCCGGCCATCGCCGAGGCCAACGACATCGAGATGTCCTCGACCTTGCGCGTGGGCCAGAAGCTGGTCCTGCCGGCCGGCTACAAGGACAAGGGCCCGATCCGGCGCGCCGTCACGCCGCCGCCCGAGCCCGAGCCCGCCCCGCCGCCGCAGCGCCCGGTCTATACGCCGCCGCCGCAACGCGAGCCGCCCCCGCCGCCCGTCGAGACCCGTCCGCCGCCGCGCGAAACCCGGCCCCTGCCGCGCACGGCCCCGCCTGTCGCCACGCCGCCGGCGGCCGGGCCGCAGCCCTCGTCGCCGCAGCCCTACAACCCGCTGCCGCAGCGGCCAGCCACCCAGCCGCCGGCCAGCCGCCCGGCGCCGACCACGCCGTCGCGCCCGCCGGCCACCGCGCCGGCCCGCCCGATCGTGCCGGCCGGGTCCTTCCCGACCGACAGCGAGATCGGCCAGCTCGCCCGCGGCCGCTTCGTCTGGCCGCTTCGCGGCGACCTGATCTCCGAGTTCGGCCCCAAGAGCACCGGCCAGCGCAACGACGGGATCAACATCCGCGCCGGCGCAGGCGCGGTGGTGCGCGCGGCGGCGGCCGGCGAGATCGTCTACGCCGGCGACCAGGTGCCGGGCTTCGGCAACCTCGTGCTGGTCAAGCACGCCGACGGCTGGGTGACGGCCTATGCTCACCTCGCCAAGATCAGCGTCCAGATGCGCCAGAACGTCGCCCAGGGCGCCGAGATCGGCCAGGCTGGCATGAGCGGCGGCGTCTCCGAGCCGCAGCTGCACTTCGAGGTGCGCTATGCGCCCACGCCGCAGGACCGCGCGCGCCCGGTGAACCCGAGGCTGGCGCTGCCGTAGCCTCCTTCTCCCGGTCGGGAGAAGGAAAGACGCGCCTTAAGGCGCGGCGAGGATGAGGGCTTGGGGCCTTTCCGGAGAGGCCTGAGTCCCTCACCCTCCCGCCGGCTTCGCCGTCGAGTTTCCCTCTCCCGATTGGGAGAGGGATTCTAAAGCGGCAACACCTTGCCCTGCTCGCCGGCCAGGTCGCGGATGAACTGCCAGGCG
>DASPLZ010000207.1:0-9424 GCA_035627295.1 Phenylobacterium sp.
AAGTCCTGCAAGGTCGAGCTGGTGTTCGACCCGCCGTGGGACCCCTCGCGGATGTCCGACGAGGCCAAGCTGCAACTGAACATGTTCTGACCGATGGAAACCGCCGTCCGCACCCGCCGCCCGCGCCCCAAGGTCGTCACCCTCACCGAGGCGGCCGCCGCGCGCATGAAGGAGATCATGGCCAAGGCCGAGAAGCCCTACGTGGGCGTCCGCGTCGGGGTGAAGAACGGCGGCTGCGCGGGCCAGGAGTACGTCCTGGAATACGCCGAGACGGCGGGCCCGCTGGACGAGGTGGTCGAGGACAGGGGCGTCACCATCCTGATCGAGCCCAAGGCGGTGCTGTTCCTGATCGGCTCGGAGATCGACTACGAGGTGACGCGCCTCTCCTCCAAGTTCGTGTTCAGGAATCCCAACGAGACCGACGCCTGCGGCTGCGGCGAGAGCGTCACCATCGTGCCGCAAACCGCGGCCTGATGGCCGAGCGGATCGCCACCATCGACCAGTTCCTGACGAGCCAGTCGCCTGAGCGGCGGGCGGCCATCGAGCGGCTGCGGGCGATCATCCTCGAGGAGGCGCCGGAGGCCGAGGAGAAGATCAGCTACCAGCAGCCGACCTACATGCTGCACGGCTGGTTCATCTCGCTGGGCGCGGCGAAGAACCACCTGTCGTTCCATCCGATGAACAACACGACGGTCGCCAGGCACGCCGGGGCGCTGAAGGGCTTCAAGACCCGGCCCGGCACGATCCAGTTCACGCCCGAGAAGCCGCTGCCCGAGGCGCTGGTGCGCCAGATCGTGCGTGAACGCCTCGCCGAGAACCTCGAGCGCAAGGCCGAGAAGGACGCGGCCAAGGCGGCGAAGAAGGCCAGAAGCTGACTTTCCCTCCCCCTTGTGGGGAGGGTGGATCGGCGCGCAGCGCCGAGACGGGTGGGGGACCTCCGGCGTCTCGGCTGTCGCGGCGAGTCAGCAAGACCCCCACCCGAGCCGCTTCGCGGCCCACCCTCCCCACGAGGGGGAGGGAGTCAGCGCCCTTCGAACTGCGCCGGGCGCTTTTCGATGAAGGCGCGCACGCCCTCGCCGAAGTCGCGGGTGCGGGAGGCGTCGCGCTGGATGAGGCGCTCGTCCCATAGCTGGTCGGCCCAGCTGGCGTCGAGCGAGCGCCACATGATCTGGCGGATCATCGAGACCGAGGCCGGGCCGCTGGCCAGCTTCTCGGCGAAGTCGCGGGCTGTGGCCATCAGCTGATCGTCGGGCACGCAGCGGTTGATGAGGCCCCACTCCAGCGCCGTCGCGGCCGGCACCTTGTCGCCCATCAGGGTCATTTCCATCGCCCGCGCGCGGCCGATCATGCGAGGCAAAAGATAGGTCGACCCGCCGTCGGGGATGAGGCCGATCCGGCGGAAGGCCTGCAGGAAATAGGCGCTCTCGGCGGCCACGATGATGTCGCCCATCAGCGCCAGGGAGCAGCCGACGCCGGCGGCCGCGCCGTTCACCGCCGTCACGATCGGCAGCTTGTAGTCGCGCAGCATGGTGACGAAGGGATTGTAGACCGTCTCCAGCGCCGAGCCGGCGTCCGGTCCGTCCGGGCTGGGCGCCTCGCGCTGGCCGGGACCGCCGCCGGCGGTCAGGTTCGCGCCCGAGCAGAAGCCGCGGCCTTCGCCGGTGAGGATCACCGCCCGCGCGTCGGAAGAGGCGATCTCGCCGAAGGCCTGGGTCAGCTCCTGGGCCATGTCGACGCCGGCCGCATTCAGCGTCGCCGGGTCGGCCAGGGTGATGGTGGCGATGGCGCCGTCGCGCTCGACGCGGATCTTGCTGTAGGCCATGTGGCGTCCTCCCTTGCTCGCCAGCTAAGGCTAAGGACGCTGCGTCAGGCCAGAGGTTTTCGCGTCAGGCGGCGCGGGATTTGTCGTCGGCCACGGTCACGCGGTTGCGGCCGGTGCGCTTGGACGCATAGAGGGCGGCGTCCGCGCGCTCCATCACCGAGTGCACGCTTTCCCCCGGCCGGCGCTCGGCGATGCCGGCCGAGACCGTGACCGCCCCGAGATCCTCGTTGGTCGAGCGGCGCTTCAGCATGCGCGAGCCCACCTCCATGCGGATTTCCTCCAGCGCGGCGGTGACCGGCGCGCCGACCTCGCCCGGGAAGATGATCGCGAACTCCTCGCCGCCGTGGCGCGCCGCGAGCCGGGGCGGGGCGCCGAGGCGGCCGATCACGCTGGCGACGTAACGGATCACCTGGTCGCCGGTCTGGTGGCCCCAGGTGTCGTTGAAATTCTTGAAGTGGTCGATGTCGATCAGCGCGAGGGTCAGGCTCTCGCCCTTCTCCTCGGCTTCGGCGCAGGCGCGCTCGAATTCCTCGTCGAAGGCCTTGCGGTTGGCCAGGTTGGTGAGGCCGTCGGTGGTGGCGTCGCGGCGGACCTGCTCCAAATGCTCGCGCAGGCGGCCGAGCTCGGCGGTGGATTCGGAGAGCTGGCTTTCCAAGGCCTTGTTCTCGGCCTGCACCTTGGCGGTCGCTTCGGAGAGGCCCGCCACCATGGCCTTCAGAGTCTTGGCGTCCGGTTCCTTGTCCAGCTGCCTGTCGGCGCCGGCCAGGGTCTTGCCGTAGGCGGCGCTCGACTTCTGGGCGGAGGCGATCGCCTCGCTGACGGTGGCCAGTTCCTTGGAGAGGGCGTCCCCGGCGTCGCGGATCTGCTCGTTCAGCCGCAGTTTGGGCAGATGGGCGGCGGCCAGCTCTTCGGCGACCTGGTCGGTGAAGATCTCGCCCATCTCCAGCATGCGCGTGACCTCGCGGGCCAGCGCGCTGGCCGGATGGGCCACCACATTGATGAAAAGCTCGTAGTTCAGCGCCGTCGGCCAGACCTGATGGCGCTCCATCAGCTCGACCGCCTTGTGCGCTAGGCCATAGGCGCCCGGCGTGCGCAGACTCTGTTCAACCTCGCCCGACATTCGGCCCCCTTCCGGCGAGGCCCCAACCTCGCGCGGATCAGACCCGCGACGGTAGGCCGCAGAGCCAAACGACCGGTTAAGCCGGTGTCGCTGTCCCTTATTTTTTCGGGGTCGAGCGCATCAGGAAGGCCGGCATATCCGACCCAAAGCCGACAACGCCGGCGTCTTCGCGCTCCGGTTGTCGCTCGCGACGGCGGGGGCGTTCGGCGGAGACTTCCGGCCGCGAGGGCGCCGAATCGCGCTGGCGTTCCGGCTGTCGTTCGCGCCGACGGGGGCGTTCGGCGGCCTCGGCTGCAGGGGGCGGAGCTGGGCTCTCGACAGCGGCGGGCGGGGCCGGGGCCGTTTCCACGGGTTGCGGAGCGACCTGCAGCGGCTCCATCGGCGCGCGTTCGCCGTGATCGGCGCGCGGGCGTTCGCGGGTGTCGCGGCGCCCCCGGGGACCACGATCGCGGTCGCGGCCGCCTTCGCGCGGGGCGCGGGAGGCGCGGGCCTCGATGTCGAGGCTGACCTCTTCCGGCGCCTTGCCGATCAGCTTCAGCACCTTGTCGAGTGATTTGGAGTCGGCGGGCGTGACCAGCATGTAGGTCTCGCCGAGGCGCCCGGCCCGGCCGGTGCGGCCGATGCGGTGCACATAGTCGTCGGCATGGTGCGGGACGTCGTAGTTGAAGACGTGGCTCACGTCGGGGATGTCGAGCCCGCGGGCGGCGACGTCGGAGGCCACCAGCAGTTTCAGCTCGCCCTTGCGGAAGTTGTCCAGCGTGCGCATGCGCGTCGACTGGTCGAGGTCGCCGTGGATCGGGGCGGCGTCGAAGCCGTGCTTCTTCAGCGACTTGGCGACGATATCGACTTCCGACTTCCTGTTGCAGAAGACGATGCCGTTGCGCACGTCGGCGCGGCCGACGAGGGCGCGCAGCGCGTCGCGCTTGGTCTCGGGGTTCGAGGCCGGCAGGCGGGCGATGTACTGGGTGATGGTCTCGGCGGTGGTGGCGGGCCGCGCCGCCTCGATCCGCTCGGGATCCTTCAGGAACTGCTTGGTGAGCCGGGTGATCTCCGGCGGCATGGTGGCCGAGAAGAACAGCGTCTGCTTGTTCGGCGGCGTGAGCTTGAAGATGCGCTCGATGTCCGGGATGAAGCCCATGTCGAGCATCCGGTCGGCCTCGTCGACCACCAGCATCTGCACTCCGGTCATCAAGAGCTTGCCGCGCTCAAAGTGGTCGAGCAGGCGCCCCGGCGTGGCGATCAGCACGTCGACCCCGCGGTCGAGCTTCAGCTCCTGGTCGCCGAAGGAGACCCCGCCGATCAGCAGGGCCCAGGAGAGCTTCTGGCCCTTGGCGTACTTCTCGAAGGAGGCCGCCACCTGGTCGGCGAGCTCGCGGGTGGGCGCGATCACCAGGGCCCTGGGCATGCGGGCCTTGGAGCGCCCCGCCGCCAGCCGGTCGATCATCGGCAGGGTGAAGGCGGCGGTCTTGCCGGTGCCGGTCTGGGCGATGCCCAGCACGTCGCGGCGCGAGAGGGCCACCGGGATGGCGGCGGCCTGGATGGGAGTGGCTGTGGTGTAGCCAGTGTCTGCGACCGCTTGCAGGGTCGCGGGGCTGAGCCCCAGTTCAGAGAATTCGGTCATTTCACTCAGGTAGGATCGGAGCCGCCCGTGCTTGGGCGAGCGGGCGGCGCGGATTCGCCAGACCTGCTCCGAAGTGCGGCCTACATAAGCGCAATCGCTTGTGAGTCAAGGGTTTGCTGTATGCCGGCCGCCTCAGGCCGCTGCGTCCTCCTCGCCGCCGACGACCGCCTGCAAGGCCGCGAACAACCGGGCGACCTCGATGGGCTTGGGCACGAAGCCGTCCATGCCGGCCTGCATGTACTCGGCGATCTGGTGCGACATGGCGTTGGCGGTGAGGGCGATGATCGGGGTGCGGGGCCGGCCCTCCGCCGCCTCCTGCGCGCGGATTTCGCGGCAGGCGGTGGGGCCGTCCATTTCCGGCATCTGGACGTCCATGAGGATGACGTCCCAGGGCTCGGCGCGCCAGGCTTCCAGGGCGGCGAGGCCCGTCGGGACCACCTGCACCTGCACGCCGATCTGGTGCAGCAGGGTCTTCAGCACCAGCTGGTTCACCGTGTTGTCCTCGGCCGCCAGCACCTTCAGGCCGGTATCGAGGTCTTCGGCCTCCGCAGCCTTCGGCGTCGCCTCCGCCAGACGGTCGCCGATGCGGGCCATCGGCAGTCGCACCGTGAAGGTGGCGCCCTGGCCGGGCGTGCTCTCCGCCTCGATCCCGCCGCCCATTAGCGTGGCGAGCTGCCAGCAGATCGCCAGGCCCAGGCCCGTGCCGCCATAGCGCCGCGTCGTCGAGGCGTCGGCCTGTTCGAACCGCTCGAAAAGACGGGCCATTCGGTCCGGGGCAATGCCGATGCCCGTGTCGGACACCTGCAGTCGCAGCGCCTCGCCGTCGTAGTCGATTGCGACCCGGACCTCTCCCTGCTCGGTGAATTTCAGGGCGTTGGAGATCAGGTTGTAGAGAATCTGCCGCACCCGGGTGGGGTCGCCACGGAAAACGCCCTCGGCCGCCGGCTCCAGCGTGAGGCTGAAGGACAGCCCCTGCTTGTTGGCGAGAGCGGTGAAGGCCGCATAGGCGCCCTTGGCCACCTCGCGCGGCTCGAACTCGGTGTCCTCCATCTCCAGCCGGCCGGCCTCGATCTTGGAGAGGTCCAGCACGTCGTTGAGGACCGCCAGCAGCGTCTCGCCCGACTCGCGAACCACCTGCAGCCGCTCGCGCTGGACGTTTGTCAGATCATCGGCCGCCATCGCCTGGGCCATGCCCAGCACGCCGTTCAGCGGCGTCCTGATCTCGTGGCTCATGGTGGCCAGGAAGGTGCTCTTCGAACGGTTGGCCGCCTCGGCCTCTTCCTTGGCCAGCAGCAGCGCCTGCTCGGCCTGCTTGCGGGCGGTGATGTTCTGCATCGCGCCGACCAGGCGCAGCGGGCGGCCCTGCTTGTCGGCAAACAGCTTCACCGCGCCCTGCACCCACACCTCCGCCCCGTCGGAGCGGACCACGCGGTATTCCGGCCGGAACGGGGCGCCCTCGGCGAGGTGACGGTCCCAGGCGTGGCGCATCGCTTCCCGGTCGCGCTCGTCCACCACCGCATAGATGTCCCGGTAGAGGTCCTGGTAGGTCTGCGGGCGCTCGAAGAAGGTGTCCTCGGCGCCGGCCTTGAACAGTTCCTGGCGGCGGTAGTCGACCTCCCATACGTGCAGCTCGGCCAGGCTGAGCGCGAGGTTCAGGCGGTCCTCGGTGCGCTCGGCCCGCTCGATGGTCTGGACCAGTTCGGTGATGTCGCTGGCGGTTAGCACCACCCCGCCGATCTCGCCGCCCGGCTTGCGCCAGGGGATCAGTTCGATCTGCAGCCAGTAGGTCTCGCCATTGCCGAGGACGGTGGGGATGCGCAGATTGTGGAAGTGCTCGCCGGCGAGGCACTTCTCCAGCCGTTCGCGCGAGGGGCCGTAGACGGTGGGCGAAAGCTCATAGAGGCTGCGGCCCGTGAAGGAGCCGGGTTCCAGGCCCAGACTCATCGCCCAGATGTCGCTGCCGGCCAGCACCCGCAGCTGCTCGTCGGTGATCACCAGCGAGATCGGAGTGGTCCGCACCAGGGCGCCGAGGGTGGTCTGGGCGGCGTCCAGCGCCTTGGCCGACTGGGCGTGGGCCTGGGCGATGCGGGCGCGTTCCCATTCCTCGGCCACGAAATCGGCGAGGGCGGCCAGGCGCCGCAGCTGGACCGAATCGAAGGCCATGGCCTTGCGGTTCACCACCGCCAGCACGCCGGGAATCGAGCCGTCCGCCGTGCGGATCGGCGCGCCGACGTAGCCGCGCAGGTGCGGCGGCCCGGCCACCAGCGGATAGTCGGCGAAGCGCGGATCCTGCCGTGCGTCCTCCACCCAGAGCGCCTCGCCGGTGGCGATCACATGCTTGGCGGCGGGATCGTCGGGCGGGATCTCGCCGTCCGCGTATCGGCTTCGCCAGACCTCGCCCTGATGGGCCAGCACCACGAAGCTGTCGGTGGCGGCGAAGAGGTCCTTCGCCAGGCGCGTGGCGCGGTCCAGCACCGCCAAGGAGATATCGAGCCCGAACGGCGCCGTCCGGTTCTGCAAATGTCTCGACCTTGTTGAGCCCACCGGCGCCACGCGAATCTCTCCGAACATCCGGTTGAAAGAATGGGCCTAATGGCTTGACCAACCGTTGCCGGCGCGGGGCGGAATGACGCACCAGTAAAATTTCGGCGGAGGTTTCATGACGGCGGCGGTCGCGCCCGGCGATGGTTCCAGCCAGGTCTGGACCAGCGACTGACCCTCAGCGCCCCGGGGAGAGACGGATAGAGCCGCCGGCCACGATCCATCGCGGCTCGCCCTTGATCAGGACGATCAGCGGCAGGGGCGTCTGCAGGCTGGCGAGCGGTCCAGCTATTTGCGAACTGGCCCCAGCGGGTCATCAGGATAGTGGACCGTCTCCTCGCCGGGCCGGCGCGAGCCGATGGCGAGATAGACGGCCGGCGCGTCCGAAAGGTTGGCCAGGTGGTGGCCGTTCGGCTCTCCGGCCGGGAAGCCGGCGAAGGCGCCCGTGGGCAGGGCGTGCGCCCCGGCCTCGTCGATCAGCGTCAGTTCGCCCGCCAGCACAAGGACGAACTCGTCCTCCGCCTCGTGCCAGTGGCGGAGCGCCGACCGCGCGCCCGGCTCCAGGGTCACATGGTTGACCCCGAACTGGGTGAGCCCGACCACCTTGCCCAGTTGCTTTTCGCGCTTGCCGGCGAACCACTCCGGCCGGAACTCGGGGACATAGGGCTTGCGCGGCGCCTCGTCCGTCTCAGGAACCCGGGCGATCCGCGTGTGCAAGGCGGCCCCCTCAGACGTCCAGGTCGGCGGCGGCGAACTCGGCGTTCTCCTGGATGAACTGGAACCGGGGGGCGGCGTTGCGGCCCATCAGCGCCTCGACCAGGCTCTCCACCTGCTCCTCGGAGCGGGGGAGGGTAACCCGCGCCAAGGTGCGGCGGGCCGGGTCCATGGTGGTTTCCTTGAGCTGGGCGGGCATCATCTCGCCCAAGCCCTTGAAGCGGCTGATCTCCGGCTTCTTGCCCTTGAACTCGCCCGCCAGCAGCCGTTCGCGGTCGGCGTCGTCGCGGGCATAGATCACCTTGCCGCCGTGGCTCAGTCGGTAGAGCGGGGGGAGGGCGAGGAACAGGCGCCCGGCGCGGATCATCTCCGGCATGGTGCGGTAGAAGAAGGTGATCAGCAGTGAGGCGATGTGGGCGCCGTCCACATCGGCGTCGGTCATGATGATGATGCGCTCGTAGCGCAGGTCTTCCTCGCGGTACTTCGAGCCGCCCTGGGCGCCGAGCGCCAGCATCAGGTCGGCCAGCTCCTTGTTGCCGCCCGTCTTGTCCGAGCTGGCCGAGGCGACGTTGAGGATCTTGCCGCGCAGGGGAAGGATCGCCTGGGTGCGGCGGTCGCGGGCCTGTTTGGCCGACCCGCCGGCCGAGTCGCCCTCCACCAGGAAGAGTTCCGAGCCGTCGGTCGCCGAGCCGGAGCAGTCCGCCAGCTTGCCGGGCAGGCGCAGCTTGCGGGTCGCCGAGGCGCGGGCGACTTCCTTGTCCTTGCGGCGCTTCAGCCGTTCCTCGGCGCGCTCGATGACGAATTCCAGCAGTGCGCCGGCCGCCTTCGGCTGGGCGGTCAGCCAGTGGTCGAAGGGGTCGCGCAGGGCCGCTTCCACCAGCCGCTGGGCGTCGGCGGACGAGAGCCGCTCCTTGGTCTGGCCCTGGAACTCGGGGTTCTTGATGAAGACGCTGATCAGCGCCCCGGCCTGGGCGGCCACGTCGTCGGCGGTGATGATCCCGGCACGCTTCTCGCCGATCAGCTCGCCATAGGCCTTCAGGCCGCGGTTCAGCACGGCGCGCAGGCCGGCTTCATGCGTGCCGCCCTCCGGCGTCGGCACGGTGTTGCAATAGGACTGCATGAAGCCGTCGGCCTCACCGAAGCCGGCCGGGGTCCAGGTGACGGCCCATTCCACCGCGCCCGCCTCGCCCTGACGCTCGATACGGCCGGCGAAGGGTTCGGGGGTGACGGTCTCGATCCCCGCCGTGCGCTCGGCCAGGAAGTCGGCGAGGCCGTTGGGGAAATGGAAGGTCGCCTCGGGCGGCGTCTGGTCGTGGATGCGCTCGGGCGCGCATTTCCAACGGATCTGCACGCCGCGGAAGAGATAGGCCTTGGACCGGGCCATGCGGTAGAGCCGCGCCGGCTTGAAGGCCGCGCCCTCGCCGAAGATCACCGGGTCGGGGGTGAAGGTGATCCAGGTGCCGTGCTTCTTCGTCGGCCCCAGCTTCTCGATGCCGCCGAGCGGCCGGCCCCGGGCGAAGGCCTGGCGCCATTCGAAGCCGTCCTTGAAGGCCGTGACCTCGACCCGCTCGGAGAGGGCGTTGACCACCGAGACGCCGACGCCGTG
>DASPLZ010000208.1:0-3066 GCA_035627295.1 Phenylobacterium sp.
GGAGAGGCGGGCTTGGGCGCAGGGGGCGGCGCAGACGGAGCTGGCGCAGGCGCGGCCGCCTTGGGTGCGGGCGCCGGGGCGGCCGGCGCTGGAGCGGCGGGCGGCAGCGTCCCGCCCGAGGTCACCGGCGGGGTCGGCGGCGGCACGCGGGGCGCGGGGGCTTCCGGCGGCGGGGTGAAGGTGGGCGTGGTGGCGTTCGCCTCAACCTCGTCCGACTGGTAGATCTGCAGGCCCGCGGCCGGGTCTGTCGGCTGGGCCGTCTCGGGGGGAGCGGCCTTCATCTCGCCGACCGGCTCGCCAACGGTGTCCGGGCCGCCGGCGCCGTCGCGCTGGCCGCTGAAGTAGAAGATGGCGATGGCCACCACCAGGGCGACCAGCACGAAGGCGCTGACCAGCAGGGCGATGGGCGCGGGCCGGCTGTCGCGCGGCGGCGGGCGGCGGGCGTCGAAGGCCAGCGGCGGCTCGCCCCGGCCGTAGGGATCGCGTGGGTCGCGCCGGTAGTCGTCTGACATCTGCTCTTCCAGGCCTTGATCCGAGGCGCGCATCGAATCGCGTTCGGAGTCCGCAGTCTAGAGGAGCCTTGCGCCTTCTGGCGCCGCCCGATGCGTCAATTCCACACGTCGAGGTGGAAGAGCCGCCGGTGCTCCTCGATGGCGAAGCGGTCGGTCATCCCGGCCACATAGTCGCAGACGATGCGGGCCCGGCCCGCCTCGCCCAGGTTCTGCGACTTGGCGAACCACTCCGTCGGCATGACGTCGGGCTCAGCCATGAAGAGCTGGAACATCTCGGCCAGAATGCGGCGCGCCTGGCTGCGGGTGCGGTTGACGCGGAAGTGGCGGTACATCCGCTCCATCAGGAAGGCGCGCAACTGGCCCAGGTCCTCCAGCATGTCGCGGGAGAAGGCGACGAGGGCGTGGTCCAGCATCCGCACGTCCTCGGCCGTCTCGACCCGGCTCGCAGCGACCCGCCGCTGGGTCTCGGCCATCACATCGTCGACCATGGCCCCGATCATCCGGCGCACCGCCTCCAGCCGCTGGATGTTGGGATCGGCGTCCGGATACTCGCGCAGCACGCCGGCCAGGATCGGGCCGATCAGCGGCACGTCGAGCAGCTCCTTCAGGTGGAAGAGGCCGGCCTGCACCCCGTCGTCGACGTCGTGGTTGTTGTAGGCGATGTCGTCGGCCAGCGCCGCGACCTGGGCCTCGGCCGACGCCCAGGTGTTGAGCCGCAGGTCGTAGCCCTGCGTGAACTTGCTGATCGCCTGCCAGGAGGGGCGGTCGAGCTTGTCGGTCACCGGCCCGTTATGCTTGACGACGCCTTCCAGGGTCTCCCAGGTCAGGTTGAGGCCGTGGAACTTCGGGTAGCGGTGCTCAAGCTCGGCCACCACCCGGAACGTCTGGACGTTGTGGTCGAAGCCGCCCCACGCCGCCATCTGGATTTCCAACTCGTCCTCGCCGGCGTGGCCGAACGGCGGGTGGCCGAGGTCGTGGGCCAGCGCGATGGTCTCGGCCAGGTCGGAGTCCAGCCCCATGGCCGTGGCCACCGAGCGGGCGATCTGCGCCACCTCCAGCGAATGGGTGAGGCGGGTGCGGAAATGGTCGCCCTCGTGCGCCACGAAAACCTGGGTCTTCTCCTTCAGCCGGCGGAAGGCCGTGCAGTGGATGATGCGGTCGCGGTCGCGGGCGAAGGGCGTGCGGGTGCGGCTCTCGGCCTCCGGGTGCTGGCGGCCCAGCGAGCGGGTCGGGTCTTCGGCGAAGGAGGCTCGGGGCGGGATGGCGTTGGGCAAGGGCGCTTTCTCGTGCGGCCTCTTGGTCGAAGCCGGTTGCGGACTCATATAGCTTCGCAGAGAGTTTTCCACAGCACGCCATGACCGACATCACCCTCTCCGCCGCCGCCGCCCAGCGCATCCGCAAGATTGCGGACGCCGAGGGCCGCGATCTCATGCTGCGCCTGGCCGTCGACGGCGGCGGCTGCTCGGGCTTCCAGTACCGGTTCGACCTGGTCGAGAAGGGCGAGCCCGACGACCTGAAGATCGAGCGCGACGGCGCCGCGGCGCTGGTCGACGAGGTCTCGATGGTGCTGCTGAAGGGCTCGGAGATCGACTTCGTCGACGAGCTGGCCGGCGCCGAGTTCCGCGTCCACAACCCCAACGCCAAGTCCAGCTGCGGCTGTGGCGTGAGCTTTTCGATCTAACGCCAGCTCGCATCAAAACAGGGTGTCATCCCGGGCGCCCCGCAGGGACGATCCGGGACCAGGGGCCACGCGCACCCTGCGAGCCGCCCTCGGTCCCGGCTCTCCGCTTCGCTACAGTCGGGATGGCACGGGGAAGAAGGTCGCATTGGCGCTCTTGCCGCAACCCGCCTATATTCCCGCGCACAGAACGAGGAGTTCGCCGCATGGGCGGAATGAGTTGGGTTCACTGGGTCATCGTGATCGCGGTGGTGGCGCTGCTGTTCGGCGGGCGCGGCAAACTGTCGTCGATCATGGGCGATGCGGCCAAGGGCATCCGTGCCTTCCGCGACGGCCTGAAGGGCGAGGACGAGACCAAGACCGCCGAGGCCAAGCCGCTGCCGCGCGAAAAGGAAGAGGCCAAGGGCTAGAGCGCCCGCCTCAGGTGAAGAGTTGACCGGCGCGCGGGCTTGATCGCCCCGCGCCTTCGCGCATAAGGCGCCCCCTATGCTGCCCGAAATCGGCGCCACCGAAATGCTGGTCATCGCCGCGGTCGCCCTGATCGTGGTGGGGCCGAAGGACCTGCCGCTGCTGATGCGCCGGATCGGCCAGTTCGTGGCCAAGCTGCGCGGCATGGCCTCGGAGTTCCGCGCCAGCTTCGATGAGATGGCCCGCCAGTCCGAGCTCGACGAGCTGCGCAAGGAAGTGCAGGCGATGCGCGAGGGCCGGCTGGTCGAGGCGGCCACCGGCTCCGACGACGTCAACGCCGTGATGCGTGAGATCGACCGGGGCCTTCAGGGCGGCGGCATGTCGTTCAACCCGGCCGACGCCTATCAGTACCAGCCGACGCCTGAAGAGGTGGCCCAGGTCGCTTCCGAACCCGTCGAGACGCCCCCG
>DASPLZ010000209.1:0-5276 GCA_035627295.1 Phenylobacterium sp.
CCCTGAAAGCGCCACCACCTACAGCGTCGGCGCGATTCTCGACGTCGGCAATTTCCGCGCCACCGTCGACTACTTCAACTTCGAGTTCGACAATCCGATCGTCACCGAGCCGGTCGGCGGCATCTTCGCCGCCCTGTTCCCGGCGGGCTCGGGGACCGGCAACTGTGGGGTCGCGGCCTTCGCCGCCCTGCAGTCGCGCTTCACCTTCCAGGGCGCCTGCTCGGCCGCCACGGTCTCGCGCATCCGCACCCAGGTGATCAACGGCCCCGCCAACAAAACCTCCGGCATCGACGTCCTGGCCAACTACACGGTCGACGACTGGATGGGCGGCACGCTGGGCCTGGGGGGCTCGCTGACATACGTCCACGAGTTCAAGGTCGACGAGACCACGGTGGAAGGGGTCGTCGTTTCCGGGGCCTTCGACGGAGTCAACCGGCTGAACTACCAGACCCAGATCGTGCCGGTGCCGAACTGGAAGGCCCAGCTATTCGCCGAGTACAGCCGCGACATCCACAACCTGCGCATCACGCTGAACTACATCGACAGCTACATCGACCAGCGCACCGCGCCCTTCCCGCCGAGCGTGGTCTTCAACACCGACGGGACCACCCGCTTCGCCAACAACGAGGGCCGCAAGATCGACGCCTTCGTGACGGTTGACGCCAGCTATCGGGTGCTGCTGCCGTGGGACATGAACGCGGTCCTCACCGTCGACAACCTGTTCGACGAGGAGCCGCCGTTCGCCCGCCTCGACCTGCTCTACGACCCGTTCACCGCCAACCCGCTCGGCCGCACCTACAAGCTCAACGTGACCAAGAAGTTCTAAGGGGCGAAAACGGGGCGCCCAGGACGCCGCCGGCCCCCGGGGGTCGGCGGCGTTCGCACGTCAGGGCTTCTGCTTGGGCGGCAGCGCCTCGACCTCTTCCGGCGTCAGCTTGCGCACCGTGCGCACCGCGCAGCGCTGCGGGCCGATGTTGCTGGGCACCAGCAGCGTGGCGTCCAGTCCCGTGCAGATGGTCGAACCGCGCGAGATGATGCCGATCTTCCAGGTCCAGTCGACGTCCGGGCAGGGGCCGAGCAGCTTCAACTGGTAGACGTCGCGTACGCCGACGCGGACGTTGACCACATCGTCGTCCACCGCGCTGAAGCCGTTGACGTTGCGCGGGAAGAAGCACTGGCGCCTGGCGTTGGATTCCGCCGCCGGCGCAGGGTCCGGCGGCGGGGCCTGGCCCATCGCCAGCACGGCGGCTGCGGCCAGAAGGGCGCGGGCGGCGAGGGTCATGACAGGCTCCTTGTAAGCGGCGCGTCTAAGCAAACCGATCGGGCGAAACCAGGGTTCCGAGCGCCTGGGGCAAGGGAGAGGGCGCCCCCAGGGCCTGAGCGGCCACATGCTCGGCCAGCAGGGGCGCCAGGGTGAAGCCGCGCGAGCCCAGGCCGCCCAGCACGAACAGCCCCTCGTCCAGGCGGCCCGCGATCGGCCGCCGGTCCGGCGCAACGGCCCGGATGGCGGCGCGGCTGCGCGAGGGCCGGTCCGCCAGCCGGGCGGCCAGGTCCGGCAGGCGCGCGGCGAGCGCGGCGCGGTTGCGCGCCTCGGCCTCCGCCGTGACGACCGTCTCGGCCACGCCGCGGTCGAAGGTCGCCCCGAAGAGTAGGCCCGTCGCTGTCGGGATCGCATAGGCGCCGAAGGCGACGGCTGCGGCGTGATCGCCTTCCACAACCTCGGCCTGACCACAGATGGGCGAAAGCGGCAGGGCGGTGAGCGAGGCCAGGCCATGGCCTCCCGCCAGGCAGACGATATCGGCCTGGGTGATCTCGCGTCCGTCCGCGCCCAAAAGCCGCCAGCCGTCGCCTCGCCGTTCCAGGCCGCCGACCTCGGCGATCTTCAGGTCCGGCGTCCAGGCGGCCAGCACCGAAGCCGGGGCGATGGTCAGCGCTTCGGTCAGCTCCAGGCCTCCCCCGGCCCCCTCGCCGAGGCGTTCGGCCACTTCGTCCGGCGAGCATGGCGCGAGGGTCGCGGGTTCGAACAGGTCGCTGGCGGCGATCCTGGCGAAGCGCCCGGCGTCGCGCTCGGTCCGCTCCAGCTGGAGGAGGCCGCGGGCGAGGAGGCTTTCCGGAACCTCTTGGTAGGCGCGCGTCGCGCTGCGGAAGGCCTGGGCGAAGAGCTGGGCTTCCGGGCCGAGGCCGGCGTCCAGGCGCGGCGAGACCAGGGCCGCGGCGTTGCCGGAGGCGCCGGCGCCTAGGCCTTCGCGGTCGTAGACGGTGGCGGAGGCGCCCAGGCGGGCGAACGCCCGCGCCAGGGCGGCGCCGGCGATCCCGCCGCCGACGACGGCCACGCTGGCGGTGGGCGGCTCGCGCACCTGGGCTCCTGCGCGCCGGGCTTCCAGCCGGTGGCGCTTGCGACCGTGGCCCGGGCGGCGTTCGACCTCGAACCCTGCCGCCTGAAGCCCCCGCCGCACCGCCCCGGCGGCGCTGAAGGTGGCGAGCCTGGCGCCCGGCGCCGAGCGGGCGGACAACAGCTCCAGAACCTCCGGTCGCCACATGGCCGGATTGGCCGCAGGCGCGAAGCCGTCGAGGAACCAGGCGTCGGCCTGGCCGCTCCAGCCGGCCAGGGCCTCGGCGGCTTCGAGCACGGCGAGGTCGATCAGCACGCCATGTTCGGAAAGGTCGATGCGGTGGAAGCCCCGCGCCTGCCCGGGCCAGCGGCCGATCAGGAGCTCGGCGGCCCGCCCGATCTCGGGCCAGCGCCGAAGCGCCGCGGCTGCCTCGGCGGCGGGCAGCGGATGGGCTTCCACGGAGACGACGTGCAGCCGCCCCTCTGCGGGGCGTTCGCGCAGCCACAGGTCGAGCAGGGCGGCGATGTTCAGCCCCGTTCCGAAGCCGAGCTCGCCCACCACGAACCGTCGCCGACCCCGCCAGGCGTGGGGCAGGCCGCAGCCTTCGAGGAACACCGCACGGCTCTCGGCCAGCCCGTCCTCGGCGAAATAGATGTCGTCGTAGAGCGTCGAGCGCAGGCGCCCGTCCTCGGTCCAGACGGCGGGAGGATCAGTGGCGGGCATGGCTCGGAAACGAGAAAGGGCCGCTCTCCGGTCTGGAGAGCGGCCCTTCCCTTACAGCGCCAGAACAGGCGCCGAAAGCTTAGTGCGCAGCGTTGGCGTCGGCCGGAGCAGCGGCGGCGTCGGCGGCCGGAGCAGTCGCGGCGGCGTCGGTCGCGGCGGCATTGGCGTCGGTCGCAGCGGCGTTGGCGTCGGCGGCGGCGTTCGCGGCGGTCGCCGAAGCGTCCATGGCGGCGGCGTTGGCGTCAGCAGCGGCGGCGTTGGCGTCGACGGCGGCTTCGTTCGCTTCTTCGGCCGGCTGCGAGCAGGCGGCGACGGAGAGAGCGGCGACGGCGGCGCTGGCCACCAGGAGCTTACGGATCATGTGTGCAGTCCCTTGGGAAAGTTGTGTCCAGCGCGGTGAAACGGGAATTCGCCAGTGGCCTGTTCCGAGGAGGAATCGACCAATGAACGTCAGCCCGCCTGCGCCGAGTCGCGAATATGCCGAGCTTTTCGCGTCAGGCAAGGCTTTTTATCACGCGCCCGTGATCACAATTGTCAGGCTTCGGTCGGGATGTTGGCCAGGGCCTCCTCCAGTTCCAGGAAACTGGGCTGGGCGGGGGAGGGCACGCTGCCGCGGCCGATCTCCACCGAGATCTGGGCGGCGTTGCCGTGCAGGTGGGCCACCAGCACCGACTGGATGATGCGGTAGAAGGCGCCTTCCTCGTCGATCACGTTCTTCAGGCGCGTGGCGATCGGGCCGACCAGGCCATAGGCCAGGAACACCCCCAGGAAGGTGCCGACCAGCGCCCCGCCGATCATGCCGCCCAGCACCTCCGGCGGCTCGGTGATCGAGCCCATGGTCTTGATCACCCCCAGGACGGCCGCGACGATGCCCAGCGCCGGCAGGGCGTCGGCCATGTTCTGCAGGGCGCCGGCGCCGCCCAGCGCCTCGTGGTGGTGTTTCTCCAGCTGCTTTTCCATGGCGTCCTCGACCTGGTGCGGGTCCTCGAGGTTCATGGTCATCATCCGCAGGGTGTCGCAGATGAAGTCGACCGCGAAGTGGTCCTTCATAATCTTCGGATAGCGCGAGAAGATGCTGCTCTCGCCGGGGCGCTCGATATGGCTCTCCAGGGCGATGACGCCCTTGGACTTCATGGTCTTGGTGAGCTGGAAGAGGAGGGAGAGCAGGTCGCGGTAGTCCGCCGGCTTCCACTTCGGCCCGGCGAAGGCCTTGCCGAAGCCGGCGCCCACGCCCTTGATCACCGGCAGGGAGTTGCCGATCAGCAGGGCTGCTACGCCCGCGCCGCCGATGGCCATCATCTCGTGCGGCAGGGCGTGGGTGATCACGCCCATGTTGCCGCCGGCCATGATGTAGCTGCCGAACACCATGCCGAACAGCAGGACGATGCCGATGATCTGGAACATGACGCGCGAACAGCCTTCCCCGAATTTCGGGAAAGACACTCACCGTTAATCATTAATCGTCGGTGAGCGAGGCCGGCCGGCGCCGTAAAACGGTTGTTTGAATTTCTCCCGAAAGTGGGCCAAGGTCCCCGCAACAAAACCTCGGAGAGACGTGATGAGCGAGACCATGGATCGGCCTCAGTCCAGCTTCCAGCTGAGCGCGCAGGACGAGCTGAACGACCTGCGGATGTCCGACAAGGCGCTGCCCCTGCTCGACCACGTCAAGCGGTTCATCCGGGATGTCGTCGAGCCGATGAGCGAGGAGTTCCACCGCCTGGGCGAGGGCAAGGCCGACATCTGGTCCTACGCCCCGGGCCAGCTGGAGGTGCTGGAAGCGGCCAAGGACAAGGCCAAGGCCGAGGGCCTGTGGAACTTCTTCCTCCCCGACGCGCACACCGGCGAGGGCCTTTCCAACCTCGACTACGCCTATATCGCCGTGGAGCTGGGCAAGAACCGGCTGGCCTCGGAGATCATGAACTGCGCCGCGCCGGACACCGGCAACATGGAGGTGCTGGAGCGCGTCGGCACGCCCGAGCAGAAGGAGAGATGGCTGAAGCCGCTGCTCGAGGGGAAGATCCGCTCGGCCTACTGCATGACCGAGCTGAACACCGCCAGCTCCGACGCCAAGAATATCGACACCCGCGCCGTGCGCGTCGGCGACGAGTACGTGATCACCGGCGAGAAGCACTACATTTCCGGCGCCGGCAGCCCGCGCTGCAAGGTCATGATCTGCATGGTCAGAACCGGTAGCGAGAACGACCCGCCGCACCTGCAGCA
>DASPLZ010000210.1:0-5111 GCA_035627295.1 Phenylobacterium sp.
ACCACCACCACCTCCTTGCCGCGGTAGAAGAAGCCGTCGCAGGTGGCGCAGGCCGAGACGCCGAAGCCCTGGAACTTCTGCTCGGACGGCAGGCCCAGCCACTTGGCCTGGGCGCCGGTGGCGATGATCAGGGTCTCGGCGAGCCACACCTGGCCGGAGTCGGTCTCCAGCCGGAAGGGGCGCTGCGAGAGGTCGGCCTTCAGCACGATGTCGCTGACGATCTCGGCGCCCACGTGCTCGGCCTGGGCGCGCATCTGGTCCATCAGCCAGGGGCCCTGAATGACGTCGGCGAAGCCCGGATAGTTTTCCACATCCGTGGTGATGGTCAGCTGCCCGCCCGGCTGGATGCCGGCGATCATCACCGGCTTGAGCAGGGCGCGGGCGGCGTAGATGGCGGCGGTGTAGCCGGCGGGGCCGGAGCCCACGATCAGGCAGCGGACGGAGCGGGGTTCGGACATGTTTCTGTTCATGAGCGGAATCGTGGGCAATATCTAGAGATCGCCCCCGCCCGCTGCGAGGGGCGGCGGAAGGTCTAGGATGTTCAATCGCTTGCCGCAGCCCAGCCGGCCCGCAAGGGCGACCTAGGACGTTGCCTCCCAGGATCCTCTTCTTCGCCGACGCCGGAGAGGCGGTCGGCGGCGGCCATATGATGCGCTCGCTGACCCTGGCCGAGGCGCTGATCGAGCGTGGCGCGGCCTGCTCCTTCGTCGCCACCCCGGCGGTGTCCGACCTCCTGGACACCTTCGCCGGCCCCAAGGTCCAGCGGGTGATAGCCCTCAGCGATGGCGCGCGCTGGCGGCCGAACATGCTGGTGATCGACCACTACGGGGTCGGCGCGGCGCACGAGCGCGCCCTTGCCGGCTCGGCCAAGCTGGCGGTGATCGACGACCTCGCCCGCAAGCACGCCGTCGACATGATCATCGACCCCTCGCTGGGCCGCAGCGCCACCGACTACGCCGGGCAGGGAGCCACGACGGTGCTGGCCGGGCCGACCTACGCCCTGGTGCGGCCGGCCTTCGCCGCGGCCCGCGAGGCGGCGCTGGCGCGACGCGGCGGCGAGCCGCGCCGCTGCCTGGTGTCGCTGGGATTGACCGATATCGACGGGATCACCGGGCGGATCGTCGAACTCCTGCTGCAGAGGTCGGGCGACATGGCCCTCGACGTGGTGGTGGGCTCGGCCGCGCCCAGCCTGCCGGCGCTGCAGGACCTGGCGGGCAAGGGCCGCATCAGCCTGCATGTTGATGCAAAGGACATGGCCGAACTGGTGGCGAACGCCGACATCGCGGTCGGGGCCGGCGGCTCCAGCGTCTGGGAGCGGGCGACCCTCGGCCTGCCGACCATCCTTTTGGTGCTGGTCGAGAACCAGGCGGACATGGCGGGCCAGCTGCAGAGCGCCGGCCTCGCCCTGGTGCTCGACCCGGCCGGCCGGCGCTTCGAGACCCAGTTGGCCGACGCCTGGCGGCGGCTCACCGGCAGCGCGGATCTGCGGCGCGAACTCTCCGAACGGCCGGCGGCGCTCTGCGACGGGCTGGGCGCCGGGCGGGTGGCGGACGCGATTCTGGCGATGCTGGAGTAGGGCTCCTTGCGCGGGGCTGCCCTGCGTCCTTCGAGACACCCGCTTCGCGGGCCCTCAGGATGACGAACTCTGTAAGCGCACAATCGTAGTCTTGGTGAGGAGCGCGGTCCGCGCGTCTCGAACCACGCAAGGCCGATCCGCGTCGCTTCTAGAGGATCGGCGGCTCGAACCCCTTGACCCGCAGCCGCTCGGTCATCGCCGGGCGCCTGGCGCGCCACTCCTCGGCGAGGATGCCGAGGCCGAGCACGTCCACTGGGGCGCCCTCCTTGATCACGTGCTGGCGGAACCGCGCCTCCTCCACGAAGCCGAAGGTCTGGTGCAGGCGCCAGACCGGCTCGTTGGTCACCAGCACCTCGCACCAGAGCTTGCGCAGGCCCTGCCGCTCGAAGACCTCCTGCAGCATCCAGTATTCGACGTAGGAGCCCAGGCCCATGCCGCGCACCGAGGGGTCGGCGAGGTAGTAGGCCCAGGCGCAGCGGCCGGCGCCCAGGTCGATGTCGGCGAGATTGGCCAGCCCCACCGGCGACCCGTTCGCCTCGATGATCCAGTAGCGGCGGCGAGGGTCCCGCCCCGCGCCTTCGAACCAGCGGGCGTGCTCCTCCGGCGAGATGAGGTGGTCGGTGTACATGAACGCCCGCACGTCCGGCGAATTGCGCCAGTTAAGGATGCGCTCGCGGTCGTTGTCCCGCAGATCGCGCAGCTCGACCCTCGGCGCGCTCATACCCGCCGGTCTCCGCCCAGGTTCGCCAGGTCCGGCCTCGCGCGGACGAAGGCGCGCACGTCGTCCGAGCTGAACGCCGGGTCTGCCGGGTGGAGAGCGTCGTAGACCGCCATCATGAACTGATAGTCGTCCGGCCGGTCGACCGTCCAGCGGACCTCGCCTTCCTCTGCGGCCTGGCTGAGGAAGGCCTGGCGGTAGAGGTCCGGCCGCTGGTGCAGGGCCCAGGTGACGTGCTGGCGCTCCTCCTCGCTGGATGCCCGCGCGGCCGCGTCGCGCAGGGCGGCGGCGGTCATCACCTCCACGTCGAGGCCCTTCGGGAAGGTGCGGTGCGGCGGAGTGTTGGAGCCGTAGTCGACGCCGGCCGCAAGGACGTGGGCGATGGTGGCGTCGATCACCAGGGGGTCGGCCAGCGGGCAGTCGGCGGTCAGCCGCACCACGTGGTCGGCCGGAAACGCGTCGAGGGCGCCGATGAAGCGCTGCTGCACATTGGCGAGGGAGCCGCGGTGGACGTCGAGCCTAAGGGTCGCTGCGAGATCGGCCACGGGATCATCGCTCGGATCGGTGCTGGTCGCCACGACCAGGCGGTCGATGAGCTCGGCGCGCCGGATGCGCTCGATCTGCCGCTGCATCGAGGGGGCGCCGGCCAGCGGCAGCAGCACCTTGCCCGGCAGGCGGGTGGAGGTGGTGCGGGCCTGTAGAATCGCCAGGATCACCCCGGCAGCATAGAGCCTAACGGTCGATCTTGCTGACCACCCAGGCGCAGCCGACGAGCAGCAGTGCGGCCGCCACGGCGATCAGTGGACCATAGAGCGCAGGATCCATCCCTCAGTCCTCCAGTCGTCCCAAGATTTAGTAGACCAACGCGTGGATGAAAACGAACGCCGTCAGGCTCGAGCCGGCGATGGCGAAGCTCAGCCTGCCATTGACCAACGGCTGCAGGATCGCGCCGACAACCACGGCGACGGCCAGGGCGTTGAGCGCATTGGCGATCGCCTTCCGACGCTCGTTGCGGGCGTTCTTGCTGGCCGCGCGTCAATCTCACGACACAATCCTACATTGCCTAACGGGCGGGCGCCATCCTCGATAAGATTTCTGTCGCCGCGCGATCGGTCTCGCACAGGGGATCATAGGACCAGCTGTCGAGCGATCCGCTGAACGCGCGGCTGGCCCCCGTTTTCGCCAACTCCTCATGAAAGCGGCTGAACTTGGCGCTACCGCCGGGCAGGGCGAGGATGTGCACCGGCTTGCCGGTGGAGGCGGCCTCGGCGGCCATGTTGATGGAGTCCTCGGTCACCAGGATGTGGTCGGCCGCCTCCAGGAAGGCGAAGTAGGGGTTCGCGCCTTCCCCGTCCCACACCAGTCCGGGCAGGTCGGCGAGGCGGGCGGCGAGCACGGCGCGGGCCGCGTCCGGCGTGCGGCGGGAGAAGGTGACCATCACCGAGCCGCCGGCGGCGCTCACGGCCTGGCCGATCTCCTCGGCGATCTCGGCGGCGCGGGCGGGCGGCAGGTCGAAGGCCTTGGACCTGCCGCCGATCAGCACGGCGACGCGCGGGCGGGGGAGGGGCGCGAGCAGGGCCTCGAACGCCTTGGCCTCCTCGGCGAGGCGTTCCGGCGTCACCCGGTGCGGCGAGCCCAGAATCGGCAGGACGTTGGGGCCGGCGAGCTGGTCGTGGCGGGGCGGGACGACGAGGTCGAAGGCGCCCGCCGGCGCCTGCGGGTCCTGCAGCTGGACGACGAAGGTCCGGCCCCGCGACCAGCGCCGCACGCGCATGGAGAGCGCCACGCTGGCGCGGCCGCAGCCGATCCAGAGGTCCGGCCAGGGCGGGGCGATTCCCGAGCTGGGGTCGAGGTCGTGCAGCGGGCGGAGGTGCAGCCACCAGGGGCGGCGGCCGGCGCGGCGGAAGGCGAGGCGCTTGATGCTGATCTTCGCCGGCCGCAGGCGCGCGACCGCCTGCGCCAGGCCCACCGCCTGCGCCTCGATTCCGGCCCGGCCGTCGGAGACCGCCCAGATGGAGAGTTCGCCGTCAGGCATGCGCGGATCGGCCTTGCGTCCTTCGAGACGCCCGCGTTTGCGGGCTCCTCAGGATGACTAGATCAGCACAAGCTTAGTCATGGTGAGGAGCGGCCCTGCAAGGGCCGCGTCTCGAACCACGCAAAGCCTCTCCACGCGAACGATGAGTCCGGCGCCGAGGTGCGCGAGCTCTAGACCCACTCGACCTTGGTGATCTCGTAGGCTTTCACCCCGCCGGGGGTGTTCACCTCGACCACGTCGCCGGTCTCCTTGCCGATCATGGCGCGGGCGATCGGCGAGATGATGGAGATCTTGCCCGATTTCACATCCGCCTCGTGCTCGCCGACGATCTGGTAGCGGGCCGCCTCGTCGGTGTCCTCGTCGACCACGCTGACGGTCGCGCCGAACTTCACCTGCGCGCCGGAAAGCTTCGATACGTCAATGACCTGGGCGCGCGCGATGCGGTCCTCGATCTCGGCGATGCGGCCCTCGATCCAGCCCTGCCGCTCCTTGGCGGCGTGGTACTCGGCGTTTTCCGACAGGTCGCCATGGCTGCGCGCCTCGGCGATCGCCGCGATCACCGCCGGGCGCTCCACCGACTTCAAACGCTTCAGTTCTTCGTCGAGGACCCGGTAGCCCTCGCCGGTCATCGGCACTTTTTCCATGTCGCGATTAGGTCGCCAGTTCGCCCGAGTAGAAAGGGATAAAGACGCAAAAGCCGACCGCGGGCGGAGGCGGTCGGCAAGGGGAGGATAGGACCGAATGCCGCGTTTTTCAACCCGGATGCTCGCCGGTTGACTTGG
>DASPLZ010000211.1:0-9390 GCA_035627295.1 Phenylobacterium sp.
GGGTGACCGCATCTTCGTCCTTAGTGGACATGCCCGAGCGGCCTTTGCCGCCGCGATGCTGGGTGCGGTAGGTGGCCAGCGGCGTGCGCTTCACGTAGCCCGAATGGGTGACGGTGATCACCATGTCCTCGCGGGCGATCAGGTCCTCGTCCTCAAGGTCCGCGTCGCCTTCAGTGAAGACGGTGCGGCGTGGCGCGGCGAAGGCGTCCTTCACCTCCACCAGCTCCTGGCGCACCACCGCCATGATGTTTTCGCGGGAAGACAGAAGTTCGAGGAAGGCCCGGATCGAATCGGAGAGGTCCTGCGCCTCGCCGAAGATCTCGTCGCGGCCGAGGCCGGTCAGGCGCGAGAGGGTCAGGGCCAGGATGGCGCGGGCCTGCTCGTCGGTGAGCTTCACCTTGTCGCCGTCGACCAGCACGGTGCGCGGGTCGGCGATCAGCTCGATCAGCGCCATCATGTCGCCGACCGGCCAGGCCTTCTCGACCAGCCGCTCGCGCGCCTGGGTCGGATCCGCCGACGAACGGATGATGTGGATCACCTCGTCGATGTTGGCGACGGCGACGGCCAGGCCCACCAGCACGTGGCCGCGGTCGCGGGCCTTGGCGAGCTCGAACTTGGTGCGCCTGACGACGACCTCTTCGCGGAACTCCACGAAGACGCTGACCAGCTCCTTCAGGCCCATCTGCTTCGGACGCCCGCGGTCCAGCGCCAGCATGTTGACGCCGAAGGAGGTCTGCAGGGGCGTGTAGCGGTAGAGCTGGTTCAGAACCACGTCGCCGGCTGCGTCGCGCTTCAGTTCGACGACCACGCGCATGCCCTGGCGGTCGCTCTCGTCGCGGAGGTCGGCGATGCCCTCGATGCGCTTCTCGCGCACCAGTTCGGCGATCCGCTCGACCATCGCCGCCTTGTTCACCTGGTAGGGGATGGCGGTGATGACGATGGCCTCGCGGTCCTTGCGGATCTCCTCGATGGCGGCCTTGCCGCGCATGATCACCGAGCCGCGGCCGGTCATCAGCGCCTGGCGCGCGCCGGTGCGGCCGATGATCTCGCCGCCGGTTGGGAAGTCCGGCCCGGGCACGATGTCGAGCAGCTCGTCCAGGCCGATGTCCGGGTTGTCGATCATCGCCAGGCAGGCGTCGACGATCTCGCCGAGATTGTGCGGCGGAATGTTGGTGGCCATGCCGACGGCGATGCCGCCGGCGCCGTTGACCAAGAGGTTCGGGATGCGGCTGGGCAGCACCACCGGCTCCTGGGTGGAGCCGTCGTAGTTGTCCTTGAAGTCGACGGTGCCCTTGTCGAGGTCGGCCAGGATCGCCATCGAGGCGCGGGTCAGCCGGCATTCGGTGTAGCGCATGGCCGCCGGCGGGTCGTTGTCCACCGAGCCGAAGTTGCCCTGCCCGTCGATGAGCAGCAGGCTCATGGAGAACGGCTGGGCCAGCCGCACCAGGGTGTCGTAGATCGCGACGTCGCCGTGCGGGTGGTACTTACCCATCACGTCGCCGACGGGGCGGGCGGACTTCACATAGCCCCGGTCGGGCGTGAAGCTCGTCTCGTTCATCGAATAGAGGATGCGCCGGTGAACCGGCTTCAGCCCGTCGCGCGCGTCCGGCAGCGCCCGGCTGACGATCACGCTCATGGCGTAGTCGAGGTAGCTCTTCTTGAGCTCGTCCTCGATGGCGATGGGCGCTATGCCCCCGCGGCCGCCCGCCTCGGGGGGTGTGGTCGTGTCGTCGGTCAAAGGAAGGTTACTGCCGTCAGAATCGGGACACCAAACGTCCACCTATCAGTTAACACTTGAGGGGGTTCGGCGCCACCTTTGCGCCGCACCGCAGCATGAAGGATCGCCCATGAAAATCGCCTCGTTCGCCCTGGCCGCCGGCCTGATCGCCCTGCCCGCGCTCGCGCAGGAGACCGTGGCCTCCGACCCGGCCGCGCCGGCGAGCGCCAGCGCCGCGCTGAAGGACGCCAAGGGCGCCGATGCGGGCACGGCGAGCCTCTCCGACGCGGGTCGCGGCGTGCTGGTGAAGCTGAACCTCAAGGGCCTCGCGCCCGGCTGGCACGCGGTGCACTTCCACGAGAAGGGCGACTGCAGCGACCCGAAGTTCACCTCCGCCGGCGGCCACGTGCATTCGGCCGAGCCGGTGGTGCACGGCCTGCTCAACGCCAAGGCCAACGACGCGGGCGACCTGCCGAACATCCACGTGCCGGAAGGCGGCGTTGTGCAGGCCGAGGTCTTCTCCACCTGGGTCGGCCTGACCGCCGGTCAGCGCCTCAACCTGAAGGACGCCGACGGCTCGGCCATCGTGGTCCACGCCAAGCCCGACGACCATCAGAGCCAGCCGATCGGCGGCGCCGGCGACCGGGTGGCCTGCGGGGTGATCAAGTAGGCGCCAAACCGGGGGCTGTCGCTCACCACGCCGGCCCCCGAAATGTCAGGCCGCCGGTCTTTAGAACGGAATCTCGTCGTCGAGGTCCGCCGAGAAATCCTCGCGCGGGCCGGAGCCCTGGTTGCGCGGGCCGGAGGAGAAGCCGCCGCCGCTCGAATAGCCCTCGTCGCGGTCGCCGCCGCCTTCGCCGCGGCCGTCGAGCATGGTCAGTTCGCCGCGGAACTTCTGCAGCACCACCTCGGTGGAATACTTCTCCTGGCCGGACTGGTCGGTCCACTTGCGGGTCTGCAGGGCGCCCTCGATGTAGACCTTCGAGCCCTTGCGCAGGTAGTTCTCGGCCACCTTCACCAAGTTGTCGTTGAAGATCACCACCCGGTGCCACTCGGTGCGCTCGCGGCGTTCGCCGGAGGTGCGGTCGCGCCAGGTTTCCGAGGTCGCCAGCCTGAGGTTGGCCACCCGGTCGCCGGAGTTGAGGGTTCTGATTTCAGGGTCGGCGCCCAGGTTGCCGACCAGGATCACCTTGTTCACGCCCGCCATGGGCTTCTCCTTCTGGACACACGCCCGGCGACCTTCGCGCCGGCATCACGATTTCACTATGTTCTATTTCTGTTCCCGCGCAAGCGCTATTGCGACGGCATGGCGCCGGGGATCGCCAGGCGGCCGTCGCCGGTGCGCACCAGGGCGAGGTAGCGGCCGCCGGTGAGGCTGTCGCCGGTGAAGATGCCCTCACGCTGCAGGAAGATGAACTTGCCCTGGTAGGCGCCGACGATGCTGTCGTTGCCGCCGCCCATGCGCAGGAACTTCACCCGCATCGCCTCCAGCGAGGCGGCGCAGGTCTCCAGGTTCGGCTGGTTGGACACCAGCTTGTTGAACTTGGGCGGCTGGTCCTTGGGGAACACCACGTGCCAGCAGACGCCGGCGTCCAGCGGCGCCTCGACCTTCTTCTCGCAGGCGGAGAGCGTCAGGAAGCTCGCGCCCAGCGCGAAGATCAGGGGTGTTTTCATAGGCGAATCCTACACCTTGGCTGGGAGTTCTGCGAGCCCCTAGCCCACAGGTGGCGTGACGCATCCTGGACCCTGCTCGGCCAGGGTGCGGAAACTGCGGTTGTCCCCTGAGATCTCCACCCGGCCGACGGTGAGACGAATGGTCTGCTCGCCCCAGCGGCCGTAATCGGCGTCGCCCTGGCGCACGCAGCGGCCGCCGAACAGCTCCTGCACGCAGGCGTTCAGGGTCATCGGCTGGGCGAGCTGGCGCCAGCCGCCGGCGTAGCGCCAGCAGCGCGCCGTCGGGCCCAGGGCGGGCTGCGGCGGAGCGGGCGCGACGTCCACCTGGCGCGGCGCGGTCTGTGGCGGGGGCAACGGGGTCAGGAGCTCGCCCGCCTGGTCGGCGGCGACCAGGGCGCCGCTCTCGTCGAGGCCGACGTCGAGCGAGCCGGTGGCCACGCCGTTGCGCTTGGCGCACTCGGCCAGGGTGACCTCGCCGACGAACTGGCCCGCCACGTAGCAGCGCAGGGGGCGGGCCGGATCGAGCCGGGCATCATCCTCGCGGCCGACCTCGACCACAAGTCCGCCCTGCGAGGCCGGCGGCGGCTTGTCGGTGTCGGCGGTGCGGCTGGCGAGGGCCGCGGCGATCGCGAGGCCGGCGACCAGCGCCACGCCCCCGCCGATCAGAATCGGCCGCATGTCGCGCTTGTCCGGGGTCTCCATGCCGCTTGGCTACGCCGCGCTGGCGACGGTTTCAAGGCGGCGTCAGCCGCCGCCGCCCAGGCGCGCGAGCGCCGCCTGATAGTTGGCGAGCTGGTCGGTCATGTAGGTGGGGACCGTGCCGCCCTTCTTGCCGGGGCCGTCCTGCGAGGCTTCGTTCTGGCCGGAGATCTCGCGATAGGCGGCGCGCAGCTGGGCGGTGGCGTGGGTGAGCGCGTCGACCGCCGCTTTCAGGCCTTCCTTGGAGTTGATCGAGAGGTCGCGCGACAGCTTCAGGCCGAAGATCGGGTCGCCGCCGTCGGCGGGCACGACCTTGCCGTCCTCGCTGGTGGTCGCACGCAGGATGCCCGCGTCCAGCCCCAGCGATTCCAGAGCGTCGCGCCCGGCCGGGCCGCTGATCAGCTCGGCGGTGTAGCGCTGGTTCAGCGGCTTGATCTGCAGGCGGCGCTCGGTGGCGTCGGGGATGATCTCCACCTTCACGGCGAAGCCGGTGGCGCGGCGGATCTTGGTGGCCAGGGTGTCGAGGGTGTCGGTCTCCTCGATGGTCACGGTGACCGGCCGGCCGCCGCCGCGGGCCCTGATCTGGAACTGGTCGCCGGCGCGGGCCGAGGTGGCGGCGGTGATGCGCTGGGAATCCGAATAGGCGAGTTCGCCGCGCGGCAGGCCGAGGCGATCGAGCACGCTGGCTCCGGCGGTGTCCACAGCGATGGTGGTCGGGGCCACAAAGGTGTCCTTGCCGCTGAAGCGTCGCTGGAAGTCCACCGAGCCGGCCTGGACGTCGAGCCCGACCACGAAGCCGTCGCTCTTGCCGATCTTGGTCATGCCCGGCAGGTCCTGGTCGGTGGCGCCGGTGATCCAGACCTTGCCGCCGGCCACGGTCATGGCGCTGGCCTTGTCGGCGCCCGCGCCGCCGTAATAGGCGACCGAGTCCCCTGCCCCGGCCGTCAGATCGGCGGCGATGCTGACGGCGAAAGCGTCCGTGCCGCCGGCGTGGGCGCGGGTCACCGTCCCGGCGTTCAGCGTCGCGCCGCCCGCCGCGCCGGCGATCAGCAGGCGGCCATCGCCATCGAAGCCGATGCCGGCGATCGAGCCGCCGGCGAGGCCGCCGAGGTCGCGCGTCGCCGCCACGGTGGGGGCCGCGCCAGAGGTGTCGAAGCGGCGCAGGATGGCCCGGCCGCCCTCGACGCTGGCGACCACTACGTTTCCGCCCTCGATGGCGAGGCCCGCCAGCTTGTCGTCGCCGCTGGTCCCGAACTGGGCGACGCCCTTGGCCAGGCCGTCAGCGGTGTAGCTGCGAAGATAGCCATCCCAGGAGCCGGCCGAGACGCCGCCCGCCATCACGCCCTTGGTGCGGCCGGCCACATAGACCGACCCGTCGTCGGCGAAGGCGACCGCCGTGGCCTCGTCCTCGCCCTTGGCCGTGCTGCGCCGCGACCAGACCTCCTGGCCGAGGGCGTCATAGAGGGTGACGAAGCTGTCGCTCTTGGTCGGCTCGCCGCCGCCCGGCGTGGTGACGCCGGTGGTGGAAGAGCTCGTGGTGGTGGTCGAGGTCTTGCCGTCCTTGGCGCCGGCCAGGGCGCCGGTGACCGAGCCGGCGACCGCCACCTGGCCGTCCGCCGAGACCGCCAGCGCCAGGCCCGTGGCGGTTTCCGCCGCGCCGAGCGTACGGGTGTAGACCAGGGTCCCGGCCGAATCGTACTTCATCAGCGCGACGTCGCGCTGGCCCTTGATGGTCTGGCCGTCGACCTCGGCGTCCACCTCCGCGAGAAGGTAAACGGAGCCGTCCGCCGCCGTCTGCGAAGCGCGGACGGCCGCGACGCCAGCCGGCAGGTCCTTGCCGAAGATCTGCTCGGCCGGGCCGCCCTCCTGGCCGGTCTGGACCTTGAGCAGCTGGGGCGTGGTGACGCCGTCGTCCGTCGCCGCCTTGCCATCCGGATCGGGATTGCCGGCAAGCTGGCCGATGTAGATGGCGGGCTCAGTCGTCGGCGCGGAAAACGTAACCTTTTCCGTCGTATCGCCGTTGATCTTGAAGGCCCACTGATCCTCGCCGGCAGGGATGGTGACGGTTTTCTCGCCGACCTGGATCTGCTTCGGCTCGCCGGGCACGCGCTGGGTGGCGATGCGGGTGCGAAGGCCTGCGTCGGCGAGCTTGTCGTTCACCAGCCCGACCACTGCGGCCATGGTGCGCGGGCCGCTGATCTCCGACAGGTCGATGGTCAGGTCGTGGACCACGTTCAGGCGCTTCACCGACATGGTGAACACCATGTCGCCCTGGAAGGCCTCCACCTCGGCATAGGAGGAGCCCGAATGCACCGGCTTGGTGGTGAACGAAGCGACCGTCTTGTCGACGCCGACGCTCATCTTCGCCTTGTCGGACGCCTGGCCCTGGGTGAGCCGCATGTCTTCGAACCTGAGGCCCTCGAGGTAGTCTGAAACCTCCCCCATGCCGCGGGTGAAGGCCTTCTGCAGGCGGGCGATCTCGCCTTCGCTGACGCCCTTCTCGTCGGACCGCTTGGCGACCTCGGTCAGGGTGTCGAGCGCCTGATGCAGGGCGAAAAGCTTGTCATAGTCTGGGCTCGACCCGCGCACGTCGCTGCGCACCGCGTATTCGTTGACGAAGTCGCGCCCGGCGAGCACGGACTTCACCAGGTCCTTCGGCTCGGGGGCTTGGGAGAGCGTGCTCCAGGGCGGCGTCGGGGCCGCGGCGCGCTTGGCCAGCAGGGCCGACGACTCGGCCGAGCCCCCATAAGCCGCACCTTGGGTGCGGCTCTGGTAGAAGCTCAGCAACAGATTGGCGTCGAAGCCGATCACCCGAAACTCCAGGCGCGAGAGCGCCAGCCAAGCTTACGCCCAGAGGCCTTACGGGGGATTAAGCGATCCCTCGAAATCCTTGAAAATCAATGTTGCGCCGAGGTTAGTTGCGGAACAGGGACAGGACGATCTGCGGCGCCGAATTGGCGATCGACAGCGCCTGGGCGCCGAGCTGCTGCTGCACCTGCAATGCCTGCAGGCGGGCGCTTTCCTTGGCGAGGTCGGCGTCGACCAGGTTGCCGATCCCGGCTTCCAGCACGTCCTGCAGCTTGGAGACGAAGGTGTTGTGCTTCTCGATCTGCTTGGATTCGGCGCCGAGCTCGGCCAGCGAGGCGGTGACGTTGGCGATGGCGGTGTCGAGGTCGGCGAGCACGGCGAGGGCATTGGAGTTGGTGCTGCCGGTGAGCACCGCCCCGTCGAGGTTGATCAGCGCCCCCGAGACGGTGAAGTCCTGCGGGGTCAGGGTGATGTAGTCGCCCGAATCGACGTTGGCGAGGAACTGCAGGTCTGCGGTCTGGGTGCCGTTCAGGATGTTGGCGCCGTCGAACTCGGCCGAATCGGCGAACTGCTGGATCGAGCGCAGGAGCGACTGGAACTCGTCGTCGAAGGCCTTGCGGCTGTCGACGGTGGACGAGGGGTCGGAGGCGCCGGCCACCTTTTCCTTCATCTGCACCAGGATGTCGCTGATCGACTGGCCGGCGGTGAGCGCCACGTCGCTGAGCGAGGTGGCCCTGTCGAGGCTCATCTTCACCGCGGCGAGAGCGCTGGTGTCGGCCCTCTGCCCCTGGGCGATGGCGTAGACGGCGGCGTTGTCCTTCGCGCCGGCCACCTTCAGGCCCGTGTTGATCTTGTTCTGGACGTCGCCGAGTTTTTCGGTCGTCGCGTTCAGGTTCTGCAGAGCCAACAAGGCCGACTTGTTGGTGAGCACGCTCATGGCCATGGCGACCGGTCTCCTTAGCGGGGCCCTGATCGCTGAGTCGGCGATTCCACCCCGTGGCGAATGTCGGATGACATGGTGAGCAGAGTGTTAACGCGAATTACCGCCTGTCGGATAAGCCGACGGCGGCGCCTTGGGCCATCCGGCCCCAGCGGGTGAGCGCTTCAGCCGTGAAGCGCCTTCAGATCTGCGTGCGGATGACCTCGCCGGCCTGATAGTCGGCCTCCTCGCGGCGACGCAGCAGCTGCTCGCGGGGAAGCTGGACCACCACTTCGCCAGTGCGGCGATCGATGGTCTTGTAGACGAAGGCCCCGTTCGCATCCTCTTCGATGGTGAGTCGCAGGTCGGCCTGGTCGGGCTCGGCCGGCGGCTTGGTCGCTCGCGCGACCGGCGCGGACATGGCCTGGCGTTGGGCCGGGCCCGAATCCACGTCCATCGCAAGAGGCATGAGGGGTTTGGTTTCCATCTCCATTTTCGCCGGCTATGCCGGCGACCCTTGCCGCAACCGCGAACGGCGGGGACCGAAGTCCCCGCCGCCACGGGTCGGCCGCAGTCCCCCCAGGGCCTGCGGCCTCTAGAGCCGTTAGCGGAACAGACCCAGGAGGGCCGAAGACGACTGGTTGGCGATCGACAGCGCCTGGATGCCCAGTTGCTGCTTGACCTGCAGGGCCTGCAGGCGAGCGCTTTCCTTCGCCAGGTCCGCATCCACCAGGTTGCCGACACCGGCGTCCAGGGTGTCCTGGAGCTTGCCGATGAAGTTCAGGTGGGTGTCGAGCGCCTTCGCGCCGGTGCCGATGGCCGAAAGGGCCGTCGAAACCGCCTGGATGGCGTCCTCGATCTCGACCACGTCCGCCGAGGAGGCGCCGGCGGAGATGTCCGCCGAGACCAGGGCGATCGACGAGTTGGTCAGCGACAGGTCCTGGTGGTCGATGTCGATGGTCGCCGAAGCGTCGGCATTGGCGATGGCCTGGATGTCCGAGCTGTTGGTGGCGACCGCCGCGATCAGGTTCACGCCATCGAACGTCGCGTTGTTGGCGATGGTGTTGATCTGGTCACGAAGCGCCGTGTACTCGTCGTTGAGCGCGTTGAGCGAAGCGGTGGTGAGACCGGCTTCGGTCGAGGCGACGGCCTTTTCCTTCATCTGCACGAGAATGTCGGAGATGGCGGCGCCGGCGGCCATGGCCACGTCGGCGACGGATTGACCGCGCTGCAGCGAGCTCATGACGGCGTTCAGCGAAGAGGATTCCGCACGTTGGTTCTGAGCGATGGCCCAGATCGCGCCGTTGTCCTTGGCAGAGTTGATCTTCAGGCCGGTGTTGATGCGGCTTTGGACCGTCTGCAGGTCGGTGTTGGTGCGGTTGAGGTTCTGCAGGGCGACCATAGCCCCGACGTTGGTGTTGACGCTGTTCAGCGGCATAGCACTTTAGTCCTTTTCTCGGAGACCAGCTGTCGTTTTGACGGCCGGGGACGTTTTGTCCGGGAACCTTTGCAGCAAGCGGCAGGCCAGCGGGCCGGCGGTGCGCGAGCGACGCAAGGCACTGAAAATGCGGCG
>DASPLZ010000212.1:0-6841 GCA_035627295.1 Phenylobacterium sp.
AGGAGGGCTCGGAGCGGATCGAGGAGATCCTGGAGCGCGAAGGGCATCTCGCCGAGGACTCCGCCGGCCTCTACGACCCGGCCAACATCTCGGTCGTCCACCACGTGAACCAGGCGCTGCGCGCCAACGTCATCTACCTGCGCGACAAGGACTACATCGTCCGCGCCGGGGAGGTGATCCTGATCGACGAGTTCACCGGCCGCATGATGCACGGCCGCCGGCTTTCGGAGGGCCTGCACCAGGCCATCGAGGCCAAGGAAGGCGCCCACATCCAGCCGGAGAACCAGACGCTGGCCAGCGTCACCATCCAGAACTACTTCCGGCTCTACAAGAAGCTCTCGGGGATGACCGGCACGGCCGCCACCGAGGCCCAGGAATTCGCCGACATCTACAAGATGGAGGTGGCCGAGATCCCCACCAACCGGCCGGTGGCGCGGATCGACGACGAGGACGAGGTCTACCGGACAGCCCGGGAGAAGAACAACGCCATCCTCGCCCAGATCGAAGACTGCTATCGCCGCGGCCAGCCGATCCTGGTCGGCACCGTCTCCATCGAGAAGTCCGAGCAGCTCTCCGAGCTCCTGAACGCCCACGAGTTCGAGCTCGACGGCAAGAAGCAGCGCGGCATCCCGCACAACGTGCTGAACGCCCGCTATCACGAGCAGGAAGCCCTGATCGTCGCCGACGCCGGCAAGCCGCACGCGGTGACCATCGCCACCAACATGGCCGGCCGCGGCACCGACATCCAGCTGGGCGGCAACGTCGACATGCACCTCCTGCGCTGGGCCGAAGAGCAGCGCGGCCTCGGCATGGAGCCAACGCCGGAAGAGGAGCAGGCCGAGAAGGAACGCTTCGCCGCCGAAGTCGCCGAAGGCAAGGCCGCGGCGCTGGCCGCCGGCGGCCTCTTCGTGCTCGGCACCGAGCGCCACGAGAGCCGCCGCATCGACAACCAGTTGCGCGGCCGCACCGGCCGCCAGGGCGACCCGGGGCGCTCGAAGTTCTACCTCTCCTGCGAAGATGACTTGCTGCGCATCTTCGCCGGCGACCGGCTGGATTCGATCATGCGCACCTTCGGCGTCGCCGAGGGCGAGGCGATCGTCCACCCTTGGCTGTCGCGCGCCGTCGCCACCGCCCAGAAGCGGGTCGAGCAGCGCAACTACGAGATCCGCAAGAACCTGCTGAAGTACGACGACGTCGTGAACGACCAGCGCAAGGCGATCTTCGAGCAGCGCGCCGAGTTCATGAACGCCCAGGACCTCTCCGAGGCGGTGGTCGAGATGCGCCGCGACACCATCGACGACTTCGTCCAGCGCCACCTGCCGCCCAAGGCCTACGCCGAACAGTGGGACGTGGACGGCCTGACCGAGCACGTGAAGGAGTACCTCGGCCTCGACCTGCCGATCAAAGAGTGGGCGGCCGAGGAAGGCATCGCCAACGAGGAGATCGCCGAGCGCATCAACGAAGCGGCCGACAAGCGGGCCGCCGAGCGCGAGGAGCTGCTGTCGTCCGAGCAGATGCGCGGCCTGGAGAAGAACTTCCTCCTGCAGACCACCGACATGCAGTGGCGCGAGCACCTGATGCACCTCGACCACCTGCGCAATGTCATCGGCCTGCGCGGCTACGGCCAGCGCGATCCGCTGAACGAGTACAAGACCGAGGCCTTCTCGCTGTTCGAGCAGCTGCTCGGGAACCTGCGTCAGACCGCCACCAAGTGGCTGATGACCGTGGAGTTCCAGTTCGCCGAGCCGGAGCCGCCGCCGCTGCAGTTCACCGAGGTGCACCTCGACCCGCTGACCGGCGAGAACGCCGCCGTCGCCGGCGCCATGCCGGAGGGCCTCTCGGCCGACGAGCGCGAGGGCCTGCCGATCTCGTCCCTGCCCGACGGCTGGGAGCGCACCAGCCGCAACGCGTCCTGCCCCTGCGGCTCAGGCAAGAAGTTCAAGCACTGCCATGGGGCGCTGGTTTGACCATCCTTATGTAGGATATCCGACACTTCTATACTGACGCTTAGTCCATCTAGAGCGTATTCAAGCGTCACAATGCAGTATTTTTAGAAACACGGAACTCTGATCGAAAGTATTGGTTTGTCCTGCAGACGCAAACCAGCACCCAGGAGATCAGAATGGCTCAAGGACAAAATCAGGGCGGCCAAGGCGGCCAGAACCAAGGCGACACCTCGAACCGCGGCTTCGCTTCCATGGACGAAGACAAGCAGCGCGAGATCGCCAGCAAGGGCGGCCAGAGCGTCGCCCCTGAGGACCGCAGCTTCTCGCAGGACCGCGAACTGGCGGCCGAGGCCGGCCGCAAGGGCGGCGAAGCTTCCGGCGGCGGCGACCGCGGCGGCGACAACCAGGGCGGCGGGGACCGTGGCGGCGGCGGCAACTTCGCCGAGGACCGCGAACGCGCCTCCGAAGCCGGCCGCAAGGGCGGCGAAGCCTCTGGCGGCGGCGACCGCTGATCGGATCGGGGCCGGCGGACCTCCGCCGGCCTCAGTCCACCTCGACCACCACGGTCCCGACCTTGCCGCCGGCCTCCACCAGTTCATGCGCCCCGGCGCAATCCTCCAGCGGGAAACGCCCCGCCACCGACAAGATGCGCCGCTCGCCGGCGATCCAGCGGGTGATGTCGTCCTGCGCCCGCCGCCGCGCCTCGTGCGGCGAGACCGGCAGGTAGACGCCGTTCACCGACAGGTTCTTCATCATCAGTAAGCCGGCCGCAACGGCCGGCTCCCGCGCCCCCCGCGAGGCGTAGTAGCTCAGCGAGCCGTTCATCCTGAGGCTCGGCAGCGTCACCGCGACATTGCCGCCGAAGTCCACGTCCACGGCATGGTGCACGCCCTCGCCGCCGGTGATCTCGGCGATCCGCGCCGCCACGTCCTCGCGCCGGTAGTCGATCACGAAGTCCGCCCCGCCGGCCCGCGCCCGCTCGGCCTTCTCCTCGGACGAGACGGTGGCGATGACGCTGGCGCCCGACCACTTGGCCAGCTGCACGGCATAGTGCCCCACCGCGCCCGCCCCGCCGGTGACCAGCACCGTGCGCCCCTGCACCGGGCCGAAGGCGAAGAGCGCCCGGTGCGCCGTCATGCAGGGGATGCCGAGGGTCGCGCCCTCGGCGAAGCTCACGGTTTCCGGCAGCTCGCGCACCAGGTCGACGTCCAGCTCGATGTATTCCGCCGCCGAGCCGAAGGCCCGGCCGTTGCGCTGGCCGTTGTAGAACCACACCCGCCTGCCGACCCATCGCTCGGCGACGCCCGGCCCCACGGCCTCGACCACGCCAGCCCCGTCGCTGTTGGGCGTGATACGCGGATAGGCCATCCGCCCGCTGGCCCCGCCCCGCGCGCCCACGTCGGAGGGGTTCACGCCCGAGGCCCGGATGCGGATCAGCACCTCGCCGCGCCCCGGCTGCGGCGTCGGCCGATCGCCGTACTGCAGCACCTCGCGCGCCGGTCCCGTGCGGTCGTACCAGATCGCTTTCATGCCGCGTCCTCGCCTTGATGCGGCGCTAGCTATAGCGAGGGGGCGTCGGGGATGAAGCAAACTTCACTTCCACGCCCGCCTTCACGGCGCCAGTTTCGCGCCGGGTTTCGAAAGGAACGCCTTTGCCGCGCCGGACCAGCCCCCTCGTTCTCCTGTCCCCGCTCGCCCGCTTCGACGACGCCGCGCTGCTGATCCTGCGCCTGCTGATCGGCGCCTTCCTGATGTGGGGCACCTGGGACAACATCGCCAGCGCGGCCCGCATGCAGGAGTTCGTGGCCTTCCTCGCCAACCGCAACTGCCCGCTGCCGACGCTGGCCGGGCCGGTCTCGGTCTACGCCCAGTTCATCGCCGGGGCGCTGATCCTGCTGGGCTTCCTGACCCGCTGGGCGGGCCTGCTGATGGCCTTCAACTTCGTGGTCGCGGTGGCGCTGACCTGGGCCGGCTCCGACTTCAGGGGGCTCTTCCCGCCGCTGGTGATGATCGCCGTCTCGCTCGTCCTCGCCACCCGCGGCCCCGGCCTCTACAGCCTCGAGGCCCAGCTGGACCGGCGCCGCTAGTCCGCCACCCAGTTGCCGTGGAAGCCGAACGGCACGCGGCGCGGCAGGCTGGCGACGGCGATCGGGCCGGCCGCCACGTCCTGCGCCTCGAACACCAGCATGTCGCTGCGGTTCTCCGCCGCCCGCCAGACCACCGCCGTCAGCCAGCCGTCGCCTTCGTCCGCGCCGGCCGAGCGCGGCGTGAACACCGGTTCGGAGGTGAGGTCGCCCGCCGGCAGCTCGTAGACCGCCTTCCTGCCCGTCTTTAGGTCGATATGGGCGATGGCGTTGGTCTTCACCGTCTTCAGCCCCTGGGTGTCCCCCGCGAACCAGCCGTGCCGATAGGCCAGCCCCGCCCGCCGCTCGTCGAAGCGCGGGAACTCGCCGTCGAGGTCGTCGAGGGTCTCTTCCTTGATGGCGTCGGAGTTCCCGGCGAGGTCGAAGGTCCAGCGCACCAGCCGCGCCGCCGTCGCCTGGCCGCGCGAGCCGTCCGGGTTGGGGAACAGCGGGGCGGCGTCGTAGCGCATGACGTCGGCGAAGATCTTCCCGTCCGCCTCCCAGGCGTTCATCGGGTGGAAGACGTAGCAGGCCGGGGCGTTGAACCAGCGGATGGTCTCGACGCCCGCATCGCGGCGCATGACCCCGACATAGGCGCCCTTGTCCGGCTCCCAGGCATAGGCCGGCTTGCCGCTCATCGCCCGCTCGATCGATCCGGTCAGCGGCAGGATGGGGAAGAGCGCGTAGTTCCGCGTCACCATGAAGTCGTGGACCATGGACGGATAAGGCGCCTCGAAGTCGTCGCGCCGCACCACCGTCCCGTCGGCGGCTGTGACGCCGTAGCTGACCTGGCTGTTCAGCGGCATGGGCCCGGTCGAATAGCCGAACCAGACCATCTCGCCGGTCTCCGGATCGATCTTCGGATGCGCCGTGACCCGGCCCTTGTAGCTCTCCGCGTAGCCGATCGGGTCGAGCGTCCCCTGCGCCACCTCGAACGGCCGGCTGCCCTCCACCAGCGCCAGCAGGCGGCCCGCGTGGCAGACGATGTTGGTGTTGGCCACGCCCCCGTCGGCGCCCACGGCCGCCGGGTCGGTGGTCATCGGATTGCCCCAGGCCCCGAACAGCGCCCGCCCCTCCTTCCGCTCCAGCTCGAAGCGCGGTGTGCGGACCCAGCGGTTGCGATAGCCGACCTTGCCGTCCTCGACATGGAAGGCGTGCACCATCCCGTCGCCAAGGAACCAGTGGTAGTTCGGATCGCGCGGCTCGAATTGCGGGTTCGGCCCGATGCGGTAGAGCGTGCCGCGCAGGCCCTGCGGGATTTCGCCCACGACCTCCAGGTCGTAGTCGTCCTCGGAGCGGACCGGCGCGAAATTGCCGGAGAGGAAGGGATTGATGCGGGCCTCGCCGTCCATGACCGAACTCCCTGTGTTTTTCTTACGTTGTAAATTTATGTCGTAAGTCGTACCTCCGCGCAAGCGCTGATTTGCCGGAGTGTCTGTTTGCCCCGCGTCCTGTCCCAGGAAGACGTCGCCGACTTCCGCGAACGCCTCTGCGAGGCGGCCGAGCGGCTGTTCGCCGAACGCGGCCTGGAGGGCGTCACCATGCGCCAACTGGCCGCCGAGCTGGGCGTCAGCCCCATGACCCCCTACCGCTACTTCCAGGACAAGGACGACATCCTGGCCGCCGTCCGCGCCCAGGGGTTCAACCGTTTCGCCGACGCGCTGGAGACCGCCGCCGCCATCACCTCCGACCCTGTCGAGCGCTCGCGGGTGATGGGCGAGGCCTACCTCGGCTTCGCCCTGGAGCACCCGCACACCTACAAGCTGATGTTCGACCTCAATCAGCCGGACGAGCAGCGCTTCCCCGACCTCGTCGCCGCCAGCGCCCGCGCCCGCGAGATGATGCGCCACAATGTGCGGGGCATGCTGGACGCCGGCCTGATCGAGGGCGACCTCGACCTGGTAGCGCACGTCTTCTGGGCCTCGATCCACGGGGTGGTGGTGCTGGAGCTGGCGGGCAAGCTGCGGGGCGAGATCGAGCTGCGCGCCCTCTGGCAGGGCGTCGCCGGCGCCGTCTTCCAGGGTCTGCGGCCCAGGGCGCGTTGAGCCCAGCTCAAAATCCTCCCCTGCATAGGGGGGAAGGGGTGCGACTTGGCGCTGGCTGATCGGCCTTTCGTCCTTCGAGACGCCCGCTGCGCGGGCTCCTCAGGATGACGAAGCCGGCGCAACCTTAGTCATGGTGAGGAGCGACCCGAAGGGGCGCGTCTCGAACCACGCACGGCGCCCCGGTGCAAAAACCTCGCTCCTCCGCCGTTGCACGGGCGGGGATTTGGGGCCACGACGACCCCGCACGCCCCGCCATCAGGAGATCGCCATGCAGAAGCGCAAACTCGGCCCGTTCGACGTCTCGGCCATCGGCCTGGGCTGCATGAGCCTCTCCCACGCCTACGGCGCGCCGCCGCCGCGCGAGACCGCCGAGCGGGTGCTGAAAGGCGCCCTCGACGCCGGCTACACCTTCCTCGACACCGCCGCGGTCTATGGGCTGGGCCACAACGAGCGCCTGGTCGGCGAGGTGCTGAAGGACCGCCGCAAGGACTTCGTCCTCGCCTCCAAGTGCGGCATGACCGACGGCGAGACGCGCGACCTCAACGGCAGCCCTGAACGCCTGAAGAAGACCTGCGAGGAGAGCCTGAGGCGCCTGCAGACCGACTGCATCGACCTCTACTACCTGCACCGCTGGGATAAGCGCGTGCCCATCGAGGACAGCGTCGGCGCCCTCGCCGAGCTGGTCGCCGAGGGGAAGATCCGGGCCATCGGCCTCGCGGAGGTCTCG
>DASPLZ010000213.1:0-4675 GCA_035627295.1 Phenylobacterium sp.
CCGTTGACCGCCGCGATCACCGGCTTGAGGCTCTGAAAGATGCGCAGGGAGAGGCGCCCTCCGCCGTCGCGCGTGACGTCGCCCGTATCTCCGGCCGCCCGGCGCTCGGCCTCGCGCGAGCCCTCGCCGAAGGTGGTCCCGCCCGAGCCCAGGTCCGCGCCGGCGCAGAAGCCGCGGCCGGCCCCGGTGACGATCACCGCCTTCACCGCGTCGTCCGCGTCCGTCGCGTCGAAGGCCGCGATCATGTCCAGCATCATCTTCGGCGTGAAGGCGTTGAGCCGGTCCGGGCGGTTCAGGGTGATCGTGGCGACGCCGTCGGCGACGTCGTAGAGCAGGGTTTCGAATTCGGGATTGGCCATGGGCGCAGGCGTCCTTGCGGTCAGGGGGCTGAGATTTCGAACCAGAGGTCGAAGCGGTCGAGCCACGCCACGAGCCGCGCCAGGGCCTCGGCGCCTTCGCCCTCGAGGCCCAGGTCGGAGACGGACCGCGCACCGGTGACCAGGTCCACGAGGTCCCCGCGCGCCAGCGCCGCCTCGGGGCCGCCGTCGCCGGCCCGGTGGTGCAGCACCGCGTTCTCGACGCGCATGGCGAACCGCTCGCCGGTGTCCGTGAAGGCGACCGTGAGCCCGAGCGTCTCCGCCCCCACGGCCAGGCCGTTCAGCCGGATCGACAGGGCGTCGAGCAGATTGTCCCCCGGCAGGGTGCGGAGCTGGTTGGCCGAGGCCTGGCGCGGGGTGTCGGACTTCGGCCGCGGCCGGCGAAGTTCCTGCGCGCCGGTGAGATAGAAGTCCCGCCAGGGCCCGGACTCGGCCTGGTAGCCCATCTGCTCCAGCGCATCGGCCTGCAGCGCCCGCGCCCCGGCGTGGGTGGGCTCGGCGAACACCAGGTGGCCGACGATCTCCGCCGCCCAGCGGTAGTCGCCGGCCTCGCAGGCGCGCCGCCCCTCGGCGAGCACGCGGTCCGCGCCGCCCATGGCCTCCACGTAGCGGCGGCCGGCGGCCTCCGACGGATGGCGGTTCAGGTTAGCCGGGTTGCCGTCGAACCAGCCCAGGTACTTCTGGTACACCGCCTTGGCGTTGTGGCTGAGCGTCCCGTAGTAGCTGCGCGTGTGCCACTCCGCCTCGAGGCTCGGCGGCAGCCGCAGGACCTCGGCGATCTCGGCGCCGTTCATCCCGTGGTTCGCCATCCGCAGCGTCTGGTCGTGGATGTATTTGTAGAGGTCGCGCTGCTTGGCGAGGAACTCGCGGATCGGCGCCTCCTCCCAGCGGGGCCAGTGGTGGCTGGCGAACATCACGTCCGCCTTGCCGGCGAAGAGGCCCAGCGCCTCGTCGATGTAGAACGCCCAGGCCTTGGCGTCGCGCACCTGGGCGCCCCTGGGGGTGTAGAGGTTGTGCAGGTGGCAGGTGCAGTTCTCGGCCATGCACAGGGCGCCGAAACTCGGGAAGTGGAAGTTCATCTCCGCCGGCGCCTCGGTGTCCGGCGTGACCTGGAAGACGATCTCCACGCCGTCGAGGGTCAGGCGCTGGCCCGTGTGGTCGATCGAGACGTTGGGCGGGACGAGCGCCACGCGGCCCGTGGACGTGCCCTTGCCCAGGCCGGAGTCCACGTGGCCGCGCGCATCCTTTGGCAGAAGGCCGCCGTACATGTAGGTCGCGCGGCGGCTCATCACGTTGCCGGCGAGCACGTTCTCGGCGACGGCGGCCTGCAGGAAGCCCTCCGGGGCGACGATCGGGATGCCGCGGGCGATGTCGTCCTCGCCGAGCACGCCCATCACCCCGCCGTAGTGGTCGACGTGGCTGTGCGTATAGATGACCGCCGAGACCGGCCGGTCGCGCACCTGCCGGCGCAGGAGGTCGAGCGCGGCGGCGGCAGGCTGGGCCGAGGTCAGGGGGTCGATGACGATCCAGCCCTCACGCCCTTCCACGAAGGTGATGTTCGAGATGTCGAAGCCGCGGACCTGGTAGATGCCGGAGGTCACCTCGAAGAGCCCGTGCAGCGCGTTCAGGCGCGCCTGCCGCCAGAGGCTCGGATTGACGGTCTCCGGCCGCTCGCCGCCCAGGAAGGCGAACGGCGCCTGGCTCCAGGCTCCCGGGACCTCGGCGTCCGGGATGGTGCCGAGGAAGCCGCGACGAGCCAAGGCGAAGTCGGCCCCGTCGTCCGCGGGCAGGCGGCCGGCGGTCTCGGCGTGCGCCCGCCGCGTCGCCTCGGTCGCGTCCTTGCGAAGGTCCTCGCTCACGGCCGGCGTCTCAACCGGCCTTCGCCGGAGAGATGCGCTCGCGCAGCCTGACCATGCCGCCGATCCACCGGTCGTAGTCGCCGCTCTTGCGCTGCATGTAGGTGAGCACCTGCGGGTGGGGCAGGATCAGGAAGGTCTCCTGCGCCAGCCCGTCCACCACAAAGCCGGCCACCTCTTCTGGCGACATGACCCCGTCGACGGCCTGCGATCCGCGGGCGCCGCGGATCATCGGGGTGTCCACCGCCTGGGGGCAGAGGATCGAGACGCCGATGTTGTCGCGCCGGTGGGTGATGGCCAGCGCCTCGGCGAAGCCGACCGCTGCGTGCTTGGTTGTGGCGTAGGCCGGGCTGCCCGGCTGGCTGAGCAGCCCCGCGGCGGAGACGGTGTGCAGGAAGTAGCCCCCGCCCTGGGCGATCATGCCGGGCAAGGCGGCGCGGGCGGCGTAGACGTGCGCCATCACGTTCACCGTCCAGCCCAGCATCCAGACCTCGTTGGACGCCGAGGTCGCATTGTCGAAGTCCGGATCGCGGACCGAGACGCCGGCGTTGGAGCACATCAGGTCGATGCGGCCGAACCGCTCTTCCGCCAGGGCCACCATCCGCCGGACGTCCGCCTCCTTGGCGACGTCCGTCGTGATGGCGACGCCGCCGACCGCCCTGGCCGTCGCCTCGGCGGCGTCGCCGTCGAGGTCGGCGATCAGCAGCCCGGCGGCACCTTCCACCCGGAACCGTTCGGCCATGGCCCTGCCGATGCCGCCGCCGCCGCCGGTGATCACCGCGATCTTGCCGTTCAGGTTCATCTCAACTCGTCCTCATTGCGTTCGCCCTGAAGCGCAGGCGACTCACCGCGCCACCAGGTCGGCCTTCAGGGTACGGGCGGTCAGCAGGAACAGCACGCCGCTCACCGCATATATCGCGGCGGTGACCAGCATGGCGCGCTGCAGGCTTTGCGGATGGGCGACCGCGCAGACCTGCGCCATGGCGGCGTCCAGGCCGCTGCGGGCCACCCCCTCGCAGGCCGCCCGGGTCAGCGACGCCGCGCCCATGTCGGCCACCTGCCAGGCGAAGATCGCATCGCTGAGCCAGCCGATGAACAGCGGCCCGAGGCCATAGCCGAGCAGGTTGAGGACGAACATCATGACCGCGGTCGCCAGCGCCCGCGTCTGGGCCGAGACCACCCCCTGGGCGACCGTGTACTGCGCGGTCACGTAGCCGTACTTCAGGGCGCCGCCCACCATCAGGCCGACCAGGCAGATCCAGATCTGATCGGTGGAGAAGGCCAGCAAATAGAACGGCACGCTGATGAGCAGGCCGAGCCCGGCCAGCCAGGCGATGGCCGTCTCGCTGCGCCGCCGCAGCTTCTCCGCCAGCCAGCCCGTGGCCAAGGTCCCCGCCGCCGCGGCGAAGGCGACCGGCACGTTGATCGCCAGCGCGACCTCGCCGGCAGTCATCCCGAAGCTGCGGCTGACGAACAGGGACTGGAAGGTCGACAGGCCGTAGCCGCTGAAGGCGGCGACGGTGGAGCCGGCGGTCATGATGTAGAACGAACGCTTGGAGGCGATCTCGCGCAGGCCGTCGGCCAGGCGGACCTTCTCGCGCCGCGGGGTTCCCGGAGGATCGGTGTAGCCACGCGGCGGTTCGCGGACCGTCAACTTGAGAACCGCGGCGACCAGCACGCCCGGCAGGCCCAGGATGAGGAAGGCCCAGCGCCAGCCGAACGCGTCGGTGATCGGGCCGCCGACGACGTTCGCCAGCATGGTTCCCAGCGTGACGCCCATCCCGAAGAAGCCCAGCGCGGTCGAGCGCGCGTGGGGCGGGAAGTAGTCAGCGATGATGGAATTGGCCTGGGGAACGCAACCGGCCTCGCCGACCCCGACGCCGACCCGGCAGGCCAGTAGGATCCAGAAGGCGCCGATGGTGAGCGAGCCGATGGTGATGTCCGCCGCCAGGCCGCAGAGGGCCGTCATCACCGACCAGGTCGCCAGGCACGCGGTCATGATCCAGACCCGGTGGCGCGTCTCGCCCAGCTGCGCGAGCGGGATGCCGACGATGGTGAACAGAAGGGCGAAGCCGAAGCCGGTGAGCAGGCCGAAGGCGGTGTCGGAGATGCCGAGCTCCGGCTTCATCGCCGGCGCCACCACGGAAAGCAGGGTCCGGTCGACGAAGTTCAGAACGAAGATGAGCAGCAGCACGCCCAGCACCCAGCTCCGGTAGCGGCGGGTGCCGTAGCCGCGGATGTGGCCATCGCCGTCGCGCATGTCGTCCACTGCCGCCATCACCCGCCCCCCTATGACCCGAACACCGCGGCCGGCGACGGGTCTGCTGGCGTCTCGCGGTATTGCTGCAGCTCGTTGCGGCCGACCACCATGTGGTGCACCTCGTCCGGTCCGTCGGCGATGCGCAGGGTGCGGGTCTTGGCCCAAAGCTCGGCCAGCGGAGT
>DASPLZ010000214.1:0-7433 GCA_035627295.1 Phenylobacterium sp.
CGCCTCGCGCGCCGTGTTCGACCTCCCAGAGTTCGCCCGTCTTGGGATGCAGCGCGGCCGAGAGGATGTTGCGATGGCCGTAGGAGAAGGTCTCCGGCCGCGCGCCCTGGCGGCCGGCGAAGGGATTGCCCGGCGCCGGCGCGCCGTCGGCGGTGATCCGCACCACCTTGCCGAGATGGCTCGAAAGGTCCTGCGCCTGACGGCGGCCCGGAAGGATCGAGCGCTCGCCGAGGGTGACGTAGAGAAGCCCCTCGCGATCAAAGACCAGCCGCCCGCCGAAGTGCTTGGTGGAGTCGAGCGTCGGCTGCATGCGGAAGATCACCTTCACCTCGGTGAGGGCGTTCCCGACCAGCCTGCCGCGCGCCACCGCCGTGCCGTTGCCGCCCTGGCGGGGCTCGGCGTAGGCGAGATAGACGCGGCCGTTCTCGGCGAACTTCGGGTCGATGGCGAGGCCCAGCAGCCCGCCCTGGTCGCGCGCGTCGACGGCGGGAACGCCGCTCACCGGGTCCGAGAGCTTGCCGTCGGCGCCGACGATGCGCAGCCGGCCGGGGCGCTCGGTCACCAAGAGGCGGCCGTCCGGCAGGAAGGCCAGGCCCCACGGGTGGTCCAGGCCCTCGGCGTAGGTGCTGACCTGGTAGGCGGCGTTGGCCTTCGCCTCCGGGGCGCGGGTCTGGCCTGCGAAGGCGGGCTTCTGGTCCGGGGCGTTGGGCGGGCGGGTCTCGAGCGGGGCCCCGCTGGGCGCGACCTGCGCGGAGCCGGCCTGTTGCCGGGCTTCCCCATCGCCGCCCCCGCAGGCGGCGAGCAGGATGGCGGCGGAGGCGGCGGTGAACAGGCGGCGCATGGCGGGTCTCCCTGGCGAAGCTTCAAGCGATCAGAGGTTCAGATCGTTCCGGCGATGGAGGCGAGCGCGTCCTCGGGCGCGGCGCCTTCCAGGTGGATGCGCGCCCAGACGGCGAAGAACAGCAGCGGCCAGCGGCGCTGGGCGTGGGCGTCGTCTTCGAACACCGCGCGCACGCGGTCAGGCTGGCAGACCTGCCGCACCGCTTCCACCTCGGCGATGCGCGGGCCGAGGTCGCGGGCGCGCGGGGCGATCCAGGCGGCGACGGGGACGGTGAATCCCTGCTTCCTCGCCCACGGACGGGCCGCGGGACAGGTGCGCTCCAGCCACTTGCGCAGCAGCCATTTGCCGTAGCGGCCGCGCACCTTCATGCGGTCCGGAAGGGCGAAGGCGAAGCTCGCCACCTCGCGGTCGAGGAAGGGAGTGCGGCCCTCCAGGCCGTGGGCCATCAGGCAGCGGTCGAGCTTCAGCAGCAGGTCATTCGGCAGCCAGGTGGCGATGTCCGCCCACTGGGCCTGTTGCAGGCGGGAGAGGCCAGGGGGCGGCGCGGCGGCCTCGCGCCAGCGACGGGCGGCGGCGGCGCCGTCGTCGGCGAGCTCGCGGGCGACGGGGCGGGGCGCGGCGTCGCGGCCGCCCAGCCAGCGGGGACGCAGCGCCCGGCGATAGCGGCCGTAGCCGGCGAAGAGCTCGTCGCCGCCCTCGCCGGTGAGCACGACGGTCAGGGTCCCCCTGGCGGCCTCGGCGAGCTTGTAGGTGGGCAGGGTGGCGTAGTCGGTGGTCGGATCGTCCAGCGCCCAGGCGACCTGCGGCAGGATGCGCCAGAAGTCGGCTTCGCCGAAGCTGGTCTCGCGCCAGTCGAGGTCCAGCGCCCGGGCCACGGCTTCGGCGCCCGCCCGCTCGTCGGCCGCGCCGGGGGCGTCGAAGCCGCAGGTGAAGGCGGTGACCGGCCGCTGGTTCAGCCGCGCCATGAGGGTCGCGATCGCCGCGGAGTCGATCCCGCCGGAGAGGAAGAGGCCATAGGGAACGTCCGAGCGCTGGTGCACCCGCACGCTGTCCTCCAGCACGGCGTCCAGCCGGTCGATGAGCTCCAAATCCTCCCCCGTGGAACGGGGGAGGGGGACCGCGAAGCGGTGGAGGGGGCGATCCCCCTCCCCCGCAGGCGGGGGAGGATTTGGAGCTAGCACCTCGCCGGGGCCGAGGCGTCTAGTCTTCGTCCACGCCCCGCCCAGCGCATAGCCGAAAGTCAGCAGTTCCTCGGCCCGCGCCGGGTTCAGCGCCGGCCGGGCCTGCAGCGCCCGAGGTTCGGAGGCGAAGCGGAGCGGGCGGTCGCCTGAGAGGTAGAGCGGCTTGATGCCGAAGGGGTCGCGGACCAGCCAGGTGCGCCCGTCGCCGCCGACCAGGCAGAAGGCGTACATGCCGCGCAGGCGCTGGAACGCGGCCTCGCCCTCCAGGGCGTAGAGGTGCAGCAGGGGCTCGAAGTCGGAGCCCGTCGCCAGGCGGTCCGCCAGGCCGAATTCCGCGATCAGCTCCAGGTAATTGTAGATTTCGCCGTTGCCGATCACCGTCGAGCCGGCGGCGGTGAGCGGCTGCCAGCCGCCCTCCAGGTCGATGATCGAGAGCCGTGCGTGGGCCAGGGAGAGGCCGGGATGCTCTTCCACCCGCAGCCCGTCCGGGCCGCGATGGACCAGCTGCTCGATCATCGGGCGGGCCGAGCCCTCGCCGAGGACGCCGGCGATGCCGCACATCTCAGAGCGCTCCGAAACGGGCGAAGAGCTCGCGCCACTGGCCCGTCACCACCGCCTCGCTGAACTCGCCGGCCACCCGCGCGCGGCCGGCGGCGGCGAGCGTGGCGCGCAGGGCCGGGGCCTCGATCAGCCGGCGGGCGGCGGCGGCCAGGGCGTTGGCGTCGTCGACCGGGGCGAGCAGGCCGTCCTCGCCGTCGCGGATGAGGGCCGCGGGGCCCTGGGAGGCGGCCGCGACCACCGGCAGGCCATGCGCCCAGGCCTGGATCACCACATTGCCCAGCGGCTCGTAGCGCGACGGGAAGAGACACACGTCGGCCGCCGCGTAGAGCGCCGAGGGATCGGAGCGCCAGCCGAGGAAGCGCACGCGCTCGGTCAGCCCGAGGGCGTGGGCCTGGGCCTTCAGCTTGGCTTCCAGCGAGCCGGCGCCGGCGATCCAGAGCCAGGCTCCCGGCAGCTGGGCGAGGGCGGCGAGCGCCACGTCCTGGGCCTTGGCGGGGTGCAGGCGGCCGAGCGTGAGCAGCAGGGGCGCGTCCTCGGGGGTGTCGAGTTCGGCGCGGGGCTGCGGCCTTGCGCCGGCGGGCGCCTCGGCGAAGTTGGGGATGTAGCCGGCCTTCTCCCGCGGCCAGCCCTGGCGCACGATCCAGCGTTCGATGTCGCGGGTGTTGGCCACCAGGAAGTCGAAGCCCCGGTAATACTTCAGCTTGTAGTAGCCGCCGAGGCGGCCGACCCGCGCCCAGGGGCCGCGCGGCGTGTGGCGGGCTGCGCGGTTCATCCAGGCGACCGCGAGGCGCACGTCCTGCGCGCGGGCGAAGCCGGCGACGCGCGGGCGGGTGAGCAGGTCGAGCGGGCCGCCGAAGGCGAAGGTCTCAGTCGCGACCCCGGCCGCCTTCAGGGCCTGCTGGCGACCCGGGTGAACGCGCAGGGCCGCGGCCTGGCGCGGCGGCGCCTTGGCCAGCGCCCGCACCAGGTCCAGGAAGTAGGTCTCCGCCCCGCCGTCGCCGGAGGTCCCCAGGAGATGCAGCACGCTCATCGCCGCCGAGCCTAGCCGTGAACGGCCGATCGCCCAACCGCTTGAAGCCGGCCGCGCCGCACCCTATAAGCCCGGCCTTCGCGCGCGGCGCGGCTGGGTAGCTCAGCTGGTTAGAGCGGTGGATTCATAACCCACAGGTCGGCGGTTCGAGCCCGCCCCCAGCCACCATTCGCGACAGGTCCGGTAAAGGTCCGCCCCGATCCTCCTCGAGACTTCGGGCTACATTGCCGGATTAAAGCCGTGCGCGCCCGTCACGACGCCCAGAGCGGCCAGGGCCATCCAGACCGCCATCGCGACCATCATCACGTTCTCCAGCAGGGAGACAAAGCCGAGCGGCACGTTGCTGGACCCGCCGACGCAGGCGCACTTCAGTTCGCGCTTGTCGATGTAGACGGCCTTGAACACCGAGATCGCCCCGACCAGGCCGATGAAGAGCGCGATCGGGACCGACAGCCAGGTCAGCACGCCAGCGATCATCAGCACGCCCGCGAGGGCTTCGGCGAAGGGATAGACATAGCTGTAGCGGACCCAGCGCTTGGCCAGGAGGTCGTAGTTCAGGAACATGGTCGAGAAGGTCTCGACGTTCTGCAGCTTCATCAGGGCGAGCACGACCATCGAGAAGCCGATGAACCACTCGGCCGCCCGGACGGTGAAGGCGCTGCCGCTGACCGCGTAGCTCGCGCCCACCGCCATCAGGGCCGTCAGGGTGAACAGGGCGACGACCGGGCGGTAGCTGACGGCGTTCGGATCAGCGACGGGCTTGCCGAGAAAGCGGCGCAGGTCGTCATAGCCGCCGATGCGGCGGCCATCGATGAACACCTGCGGCGTCGTCGCAACGCCGTGTTCGGCCTTGAAGGCGTCGGTCTGTTCGCGTGTGGTGAGATGGTGGTCCTCGACCTCGTAGCCGGAGCGCCTCAACAGGTCGTTGGCCTTGAGGCCGTAGGGGCAGGTATGGGTGGGCATGACCATGCGGTGCACCACCGCGGTCCTGGCCGTTGGAGAATGTTGGGTCATCGCCGATCTCTTGCGTTCCAGTGGAACGGTTCGGCGACGAATATGGGTTCCGTACCATGGTACAGAGTCAAGGGGGCCGGCCCCTGACCATCGGCAGGTTGGCCGAGGCCGGCGGCGTCGGGGTGGAAACCGTGCGGTTCTACCAGCGCAAGGGGCTGCTAGGCACGCCCGCCAGCGACAGCGGCCCGCGGCGCTACGGCGACGACGATGTCCGTCGGCTCCGCTTCATCAGGCAGGCGCAGACTGCGGGGTTCACCCTGGCCGAGATCAGCGAACTGCTGGAGCTGGACGCCGGGACGGACCGGTCTCGCGCGCGCGAGCTGGCCAATGCGCGTATCGAGGCTCTAAACGCCAAGATCACCGAGCTGGAAGGGGCGCGCGACGCCCTTCAGCGCTTGGCGCAAGCCTGTGGCGGCGGCGGCTCCGGCCCATGCCCTATCCTGAAATCGTTCGGAGTCTAGCGCGGCCCCGCCGCCGAGCTGGAGGTCAGGCGAACGAGCGCGGATCGACCCCCGGCCGGCCGAGGTTCAGCTGCGGAGCGTGGTGGCGGCCCTCGGCGATCTCCTCGACCAGCTTTTCGCAGAAGGCGGGCAGGTCCTTGGGCGTGCGGCTGGTGACCAGGCCGTCCTCGACCACCACCTCGCGGTCGACCACGCGGGCGCCGGCGTTCTCCAGGTCGCGGCGGATGTTGGCGACGCCGGTCAGGGTGCGGCCCTCGACCACCCCGGCGTTGATCAGCACCCAGGGGCCGTGACAGATCGCGCCGACCGGCTTGCCGGCGACGAAGAAGCCGCGGACGAACCTCAAGGCCGCCTCGTCCAGGCGCAGGGCGTCGGGGCTGAACAGCCCGCCAGGGATCACCAGGGCGTCGTAGTCGCCGGCCACAGCCTCGGCGGCGGTGCGGTCGACGCTGACGGCGTCGGCCGGCTCGTGGTGTTCGAAAGCGCGGATCTCGCCGGGTTTCAGCGAAACGATCTGGACGTCCGCGCCGGCCCCGCGAAGGGCCGTCATGGGGTCGACAAGTTCGGCGCGCTCATAGCCGTCGGCGGCCAGGATGGCGACGCGCTTGCCTGCAAGCTTGGTCATAGCCTCGAACCTTGTTGCGGTTCAGGGCCAAACCCGTGGCGAGTCGGCGAGGTTCCCCTTCAGGCCGCCGCGGCGCTGCCGTTCGGGGACGCGGCGGCGGCGGCCAGGGCGTTCTGGAGCGCCAGCAGCAGGGTGTCGGGTTTCATGGGCTTTTCGACCACGTCGTTCATGCCGGCGGCGAGGTAGCTGCGGGCGTCGTCGGGATCGACATTGGCGGTCAGGGCGATGATCGGCACCCGCCCGGGAAGGCCCGGGAGCTTGCGGATTTCCAGGGTCGCCGAGACGCCGTCCATGCGCGGCATCTTGATGTCCATCAGGATCAGGTCGAAGCGGCCGGTGGCGGCGGCCTCCACCGCCTCCACGCCGTCCACCACGCTTTCGGTCGTGCAGTCGAACATCTCGCAGAGGGTCTCGGCGACCATGCGGTTGGTGGCGTTGTCGTCGACGACCAGGACGTGGGCGGCGCGGGCGGCCGCGGGCTCGGGCGCCTCCGGCTGCGCCTCGGCGACCGCGGCGGCGAAGAAGGTGAAGACCACGGTTTCGCCGCCGCCGGCGTTGCCTTCAACCTTGAGCGTCCCGGTGAGCTGATCGACCAGCCGGCGGCTGAGCGAGACCCCGAGGGCGACATCGAAGCCGAAGCGGGCTTCCAGGGTGTTGAAATCGAGGGGATCGCCGGCGCAGGCGGCGGTCAGGCCCGCGTTGCGCACGAAGCCTTCGATATGGATGGCCTCGCCGACCCGGCGGGCGGCCAGACGCGCCTCCACCGCGCCCGAGCGGGTGGCGGCGAGCGCGTGACGGATGAAGCCGTCGAACATCTGCTGCAGGCGCGCAGGGTCGAGGCTGGCGGCGGCCTCCGGGTCGCCGTCGTAGGACACCATCAGGGTCGCGCCGGTGGTGGCGGCCCGGCTGCGCCAGCGCGCCTCCAGCTCGTCGACGAAGGTCGCCAGCCGCTGTGGGCGGTTCTCGAAGGGCAGGGCGCCGCTGCGCGCCAGGGCGACGTCCAGGGCGTTGGCGGCCAGCTCCCGCACCGCCTGGGCGGTCTCGACGATGCCGGCGATGTGCGCCTGGGCGTGCGGCGAGAGGGCGTGGCGCGAGAGGCCCTCGGCCATCACCAGGATCGCGTCCATCTGCTGGCGGAATTCGCCGGCGAGGCGTTCGGCCATGGGCGCGGAGGTGGGACGGGCGGCGGTCATCAGGCCGGGCAACTCGCAGCTACGGAGCTGCACGATGACCGGTGGGACTTGCAGATAGGTTAAGTCCGGAAACCCAAGGTTGCCCAAGGAAAAGCGGCGGCGGCGGAAGATCCGCCGCCGCCGCCTCGGGCAGAGCCGAAGTCGATCAGAACGCCTTGGTGACCGAGATCCCGTATTCGCGCGGGTCGAGCGTGAACACATTGGTGAACAGGCCCGAGGAGTCGTCGGTCAAGTAGATGTCGGTGATCGCCGTGTCGTCCATCAGGTTCTTCACATAGAGCTGGACGTTGAGGCCCCAGTCTTCGTTGTTCACCGTCAGGGTGGCGTTGACGTTGTCCCAGGCCTTCAGCTTGTCGGCCACGGTGTTGTAGATGCGGGCGTAGTTGCCGGCCTGGCGGTAGTAGTCGCCGCGCAGGGTCACGTCCCAGGCGTCGAACTGCCAGCGGTACTGGGCGCCCAGCGACACCGTCCACTCCGGCGAGTTGGGCAGTTCCTTGCCGTCCAGCGAGACCGGGATGCCCTGGCCG
>DASPLZ010000215.1:0-3063 GCA_035627295.1 Phenylobacterium sp.
GCGGCCTCGGTGCTGCTGCGCGCCGCCAGCCTGGACCACGTCTGGCTGGCGGTGGCGGCGAGCGGGCTCTCGGCGGTGTTCATGCCGCTGCTCGGCCCGGTGATCGGCGGGTCGATCTACAACATGGCCAAGGCCTCGCCCTGCACCCTGCGCTATCACCTGGCCACCGAAGCCGGCTGGGACGTGGGCGGCGTGCTCGGCTGCCTGGCCTGCGCCGGGATGATCGCCGCCGGCGCCTCGCTCGGCCTCACCATCCTTTTCGGCCTGCCGGCGGTCCTCGCCTGCGGCTGGTGGCTAAGGCGGCTCTATCGGGCCTAAGCTCGCGCCCGTGGCCCGCCTGAAGGACATCGTCGTCGACGCCGACCACCCGGCCGCCCTGGCGCGGTTCTGGGCGGCGGCTCTCGACGGCTATGCGGTGGCCCCCTACGACGAGGCCGAGATCGCTCGCCTCGCCGCCCTCGGCCTGACGCCGGAGACGGACCCCAGCGTGATGGTCGAGGGGCCGGGGACGCGCCTGTGCTTCCACCTGATGCCGGGGCCGCGCGCCGAGCGGAACCGCCTGCACCTCGATCTGGTCGCGGACGACCGCGAGGCCGAGATCGCCCGCCTCGTCGCCCTGGGCGCCATCCGCGCCCGCGAAGGCGACGGCTACACCGTCCTGCGCGACCCGGAGGGCAACCCGTTCTGCGTGGTGGATTCTTAAATCCTCCCCCGCCTGCGGGGGAGGGGGACCGCGAAGCGGTGGAGGGGGCGTGACTTGGCGTCGGACTCCGCAGGTTCGCGCCGGCGCCTCCTTGCTGAGCCTCAGTGCAGAACCTCGCCCCCTCCACCGCTTCGCGGTCCCCCTCCCCCATTCCGCTCCGCTGCATGAGGGAGGATTTGAGCGCCCCTACTCCGCCGCGAAGGCCAGCGCGCGGCCGGCGGTGAAGCTGGTCTTCTCGGCCAGCTCTGTCTTGGCCGCCTCGTACTCGTCGGCCAGCCGCGCGATGAACTCGGCCGCGGTCGGCACGGACTTGATCGCCCCGATGCCCTGGCCACAGCCCCAGATATCCTTCCAGGCCTTGGCCTTCTGGTTGCCGCCCGAGCCGAAGTTCATCTTCGAGGGGTCGGCCTCCGGCAGGTTGTCCGGGTCCAGCCCCGCCGCCGCCACCGAGGGGCGCAGGTAGTTGCCGTGCACTCCGGTGAAGAGGTTGGTGTAGACGATATCGTCGCCGCGGCTCTCGACGATCATCTGCTTGTAACCCTCCACCGCCCGGGCCTCCTCGGTCGCGATGAAGGCCGAGCCGATGTAGGCCAGGTCCGCGCCCATCGCCTGGGCCGAGAGGATCGACTTGCCGTTGGCGATCGAGCCCGAGAGCGCGATCGGCCCGTCGAACCACTCGCGCAGCTCCTGGATGAAGGCGAAGGCCGACAGCCGCCCGGCGTGCCCGCCGGCGCCGTTGGCCACCGGGATCAGGCCGTCCGCCCCCTTCTCGATCGCCTTGCGCGCGAAGACGTCGTTGATCACGTCGTGCAGCACAACCGCGCCGTAGCCGTGCACCGCGTCGTTCACGTCCTGCCGCGCGCCCAGCGAGGTGATGATCACCGGGACCTTGTATTTGACGCACAGCTCGACGTCCTGCTCGAGCCGGTCGTTGGTCTTGTGGACGATCTGGTTCACCGCGAAGGGCGCGGACGGCAGGTCCGGATTGGCCTTGTCCCAGGCCGCCAGTTCGGAGGTGATCTGGTCCAGCCACTCGTCCAGCTGCGACACCGGCCGCGCGTTCAGCGCCGGGAAGGCGCCGACGATCCCCGCCTTGCACTGGGCGATCACCAGCTCCGGGCCTGAGATGATGAACAGCGGGCTGCCGATCACGGGCAGGCGCAGGCGGTCGCGCAGGACGGGGGGCAGGGCCATGGCGGAATGTTTCCTCTCGAAATGCGGCGCTTATAATTTACGATGTACAAAAAAGGTCAATGCCCCCAAATCCTCCCAGTCCGCTTCGCTCGAGGGGGAGGATCTGGTGGCCCTCACTCCGGATGGTGGCAGACCGCCTCGACGTTGTTGCCGTCCGGGTCGATGACGAAGGCGCCGTAGTAGTGCTCGTGGTACTGCGGCCGCAGGCCCGGCCCGCCGTTGTCCTTGCCGCCGGCGGCGATGGCCGCCTTGTGGAAGGCGTCCACCTCGGCCCGGCTGTTCGCGGTGAAGGCGTAGTGCCGTCCCGGCCCGCCGGGCTGGCCCTCCGCCAACCAGAAGGTCGGCCGCTCGCGCCCGTAGCCGCCGACCTTCACGCCGCCGGTGAACTCCGGCGGGACGGTGTGGAGCAGGCTCGCGCCCAGGGAAGCCATGGCGGCGTCGTAGAACGCCTGGCCTTGTCGAAGTCGGCGACGGTGATGCCGGTGTGGTCGATCATGGCGGTCCTCCCAAGGCGAGGAGAGCCCAGCCGGCTTCGCCCGGCAAGCCCCGGACGCCTGCCCTTGGGTGACCTTGACGCTCGGCGGGCGCGAGGCGCATCTGCGGCGGTTTGTTGCTTGAGCGCCCGGAGTTTTCGTGGACGACGCCCCCGCCCCTCTCGCCGCCGGTTTCGCCCCCGCCGGCGAGGCCGACTGGCTGGCCCTGGTGGAGAAGACCCTGGCCGGCAAGCCGCTCAGCGGCCTGACCCGCAGGACCCCCGAAGGCGTCGAGATCCGCCCGCTTTACACCGTTGGTGAAACAGCGCCGGCGACCCTGGCTTTTCCGCCGCGCGACGGCGAGCGGGCCTGGGACCTGCGCGCCCTCATCGCCCACCCGGACCCGGCCCAGGCCAACCTTGAAGCCCTGGCCGATCTCGAAGGCGGCGCGGCCTCGCTCGTCCTGAAGATCGATCCCAGCGGTGCAGACGGCGTCGCCATCGGCTCGCCGGAGGCGCTGGAACGCGCCCTCGCCGGCGTGATCCTGGAGCTCGCCCCGACAGCGCTCGACGCCGGCTTTCTCGGCCCGCAGGCGGCCGACTGGCTGGCCGCCGCCGCCAAGGGCGCGCCGGGCGCGCCGCTCGCCTTCCATCTCGACCCGCTGTCGGCCTTCGCCGAGGCGGGCGCCAGTCC
>DASPLZ010000216.1:0-10891 GCA_035627295.1 Phenylobacterium sp.
GAAGGCGTCCTCGAGCAGGGCGGCGTGGCGGCTGTTCGGCCCCGACACGGCGCGGACGCCGATCTCCGACAGCGGCAGGAAGTCCTCGGACCTTGGGCTCATGCGCTCACGCGGCTTCGCGCGCCTTGAGCGCGCCGCGCAGGCTGTTGTTCCCGGCCGCCTCGAGGGTCACCTCGGCGATCTCGCCGATCAGGCCCTCGGCGCCGTCGACGTGCACCGCCTGCAGCCAGGGCGATCGCCCGACCGCCTGGCCCGGCTTGCGGCCCGGCTTCTCGAACAGCACGGGCACGGTGCGGCCCACGGTGGCGGCGTTGAAGGCGGTCTTCTGCGCGTCGAGCAGGGCCTGCAGACGGTGCAGACGGTCCTCGCCGGTTTCCTTGTCCACCTGCCCCGGCATGGCCGCCGCGGGCGTGCCGGGCCGGCGCGAATAGCGGAACGAGAAGGCCGAGGCGTAGTTCACCGCCCGCACCAGGGCGAGGGTGTCCTGGAAGTCCTTCTCGGTCTCGCCGGGGAAGCCGACGATGAAGTCGCCTGAGATGGCGATGTCCGGTCGCGCGGCGCGGATCTGCTCGATCAAGCGCAGGTAGCTCTCGGCGGTGTGCTTGCGGTTCATCGCCGCGAGGATGCGGTCCGAGCCGGACTGCACCGGCAGGTGCAGGTAGGGCATCAGCTCGGCCAGCTCGCCGTGCGCGGCGATCAGGTCCTCGCCCATGTCGGCCGGGTGGCTGGTGGTGTAGCGGATGCGCTCGACGCCGGGGATGGCGGCGATGCGGCGGATCAGCTTCGCCAGCGTCGACGGGCCGTTCGCGTCCTCGCCGTTGTAGGCGTTGACGTTCTGGCCCAGCAGAGTGATCTCGCGCACGCCCTTGCCGGCCAGCTGCTCGGCCTCGGCCAGCACGGCCGCGACCGGGCGCGACCACTCGGCGCCGCGGGTGTAGGGCACGACGCAGAAGGTGCAGAACTTGTCGCAGCCCTCCTGCACGGTGAGGAAGGCGGTGACGCCCGTCGGCCTGCGCTCGGCCGGAAGCGCGTCGAACTTCTCGTCGGGGGCGAAGTCGGCCGCCAGCCGCTCGCCGCGGGCGCGATGGGCGCGGGCGATCAGCTCCGGCAGCTGGTGATAGGCCTGCGGCCCGACGACCAGGTCCACCGCCGGCTGGCGGCGCATGATCTCCTCGCCCTCGGCCTGGGCGACGCAGCCGGCGACGGCGATGGTCATGGCCCCGCCTGCGGCCGCCCGCGCCTGCTTCAGCCGCTTGATCTGGCCGAGCTCGGAATAGACCTTCTCGGTGGCCTTCTCGCGGATGTGGCAGGTGTTCAGCACCACCAGATCCGCGCCCTCCGGCTCGGGCGTCACCGCATAGCCCAGCGGGCGCAGGACATCGGCCATGCGCTCGCTGTCGTAGACGTTCATCTGACAGCCGTAGGTCTTGATGTAGAGGCGCTTTGCGGGCGCTGCGGTGGTCATCGGCGCGTTATGGGTTCGCGACGGGCGTGGCGCAAGCTGCGCGGCCCTGCGTGGTTCGAGACGCGGCTTCGCCGCTCCTCACCATGACGATCTGGTTTGCGCTGCTGAGTTCGTCATCCTGAGGAGACCGAAGGCCGTCTCGAAGGACGCACTCACTCCTCCACCGGCACGCCGTAGAGCTCCAGCCGGTGGTCCACCAGCTTGTAGCCGAGCTTGCGGGCGATGGCGTGCTGCAGGCGTTCGATCTCCTCGTCGACGAACTCGACGATCTTGCCGGTCTTCATGTCGATGAGGTGGTCGTGGTGGGTTTCCGGCGCTTCCTCGTAGCGCGAGCGGCCGTCACGCAGGTCGAGCCGCGAGATGATCCCCGCTTCCTCGAACAATCGCACGGTGCGGTAGACCGTGGCGATGGAGATGTGCGGGTCCTCGGCGTGGGCGCGGCGATAAAGCTCTTCCACGTCGGGATGGTCGTGCGAGGTCGAGAGCACCCGGGCGATCACCCGGCGCTGCTCGGTCATGCGCATGCCCTTGTCGATGCAGAGCTTTTCGATGCGGTCCAAGTCTGGCGCTCCCTCGTGAACGGCGAGCATAAGCTCAAGGCCCGTCGCTGTTAAGGCTGCGGCGCAGCACCAGGGCGTCGACGGGGGGGCCGCCGGCGCGGCGGTAGTAGCCCGCCCGGCGTCCGGCGGCGGCGAACCCCGCCTTGGCGTAGAGCGCCTGCGCGGCCGCATTATCGGCCGCGACCTCCAGAAAGAGGCTGTCCGCTCCCCGCGCGGTGGCCGCCACCACAGCCGCCGCCACCAGGGCGTCGCCGACGCCTTGCCGGCGGGCGGCGGGGGCCACGCCCAGGGTCAGCACCTCGCCCTCGCCGGCGACGATGCGGACCAGGCTCATGCCGACCGGCGCGCCCGCTTCCACCAGCCAGGCCATCATGCCCGGCGCGTCCAGGAGGGCGGCGATGTCCGCCGCGCTCCACGGCGCCTCGAACGCCTGGGCGTGCACCTTAGCCAGCGCCGCGGAGTCGTCCGGCCCGGCCAGGCGCAGCTTCATGCGGCGGGCAGGCGCGCATCCGGCGCGCGCAGATAGAGCGGGCGAGGCGGGGCGGGCGCCCGGGCGGCGGCCAGGCGGGCGACGGCGACCGGATCGGGCGCCTCCCTGGGAGCCACGTGGGCGCCGGGCATGTCGTTGAAGAGGCCGGCGCCGGGGCCGACGATGGTCACGCCCTCGCCCAACCCGGCGATCGCGGCCCTCGCCGCGTCCGGCGCGACGGCGGCGGGGTCGGAGGGGCCGGCGGCGGTGAAGGTCTGCAGGTAGAGCTGGTCGCGGCGGGCGTCGATCACCGCGGCCGCCGGCGGCTTGATCTCGAAGGCCAGGGCCTCCAGCACGCCGACGCCGATCACCGGCCGGTCCAGGGCCGCGCCCAGGCCCTTGGCGAAGGCCAGGCCCACCCTGAGGCCGGTGAAGGAGCCGGGGCCGATGGTGACGCCGATGCGGCCCAGGGCCGCCGGCGCGACGCCGGCCTCGGCGAGGATCTCCTGCACCAAGACGGCGATGCGCTCCTGATGCCCCCGCGCCATCGGCTCGGAACGGGCGGCGCGCACCGCGCCATCGGCGACCACCGCCGCCGAACAGGCGGTCAGGCAGGTGTCGAGGGCCAGGACGATCAAGCGGCGGGGGCGGCCGCCGGCTTGGCGGGCGGCGGGGCGGCCTTCGCGGGCGCGGCCGGTTTGGCCGCGGGCGTTGCGGCCGGGGCGGGCTCGGCGGCCGGGGCTGGGGCCGGAGCCGGGGGCTGAACGATCGGCGGGCCGGCAGGTGGGGTCCAGACGATCTCGCGGATGAAGGCCTTCTCCGCCAGGGTGGCGGCGGGGGGCATCGTCGGCTGGGTCCAGCCGGGGACGGCGAAGACGTAGGTGATCTGCGGAGCGTCCGGGCGGCGGCAGACGACGGCGTTCACGTCGCGGCCCTGGCCGGGCTGGCAGTTGGCGGGGTCGAACCTGGCGTCCGTCCATTTGGCCAGCAGGGTCTCGCCGTTCGGGCCGGCGACCTGTCCGGTGGCGACGCGCACCTCGCGCTGGCCGGGCTTGGTCTCGATGATCGAGAGGCCGAGCGCGTCGCCCTGCTCGACGGTGATCTGCGGCCAGGTCTGCTCGCCGAAGTGCAGGAAGCTGGGCTCGACCCGCGCCTCGGGGAAGAGCGCCAGCACCGCCTCGCGCTCGAAGGGAGTGGCCGCCGAAAGCGGGCCGACGCCGCCGGGGGTGATCTTCAGTTCGCCGCTGGTCCAGGGCTCGGCCGGCGGGGCGGTGACCGGCGGCGTGGCGACCGGCGGCGGCGGGCGCTCGACCGGGGCGTCGGCGGGCGGCGGCGGAGTCGCGGGCTCGCCGCAGGCCGCCAGCAGCGCCAGGGCGAGGAAGCTCGGCGCGGCGCTGCGGATCACAGGGTCTGCTCGACGCGGGTGACCTCGGGGACGTAGTGCTTGAGCATGTTCTCCACGCCCGCCTTCAGGGTGGCGGTGGAGGAAGGGCAGCCCGAGCAGGCGCCCTTCATGTGCAGCCAGACCACGCCGGTGTCCGGCTCGAAGCGGTTGAAGAGGATGTCGCCGCCGTCCTGGGCCACCGCCGGGCGGATGCGGCTGTCGAGCAGGTCCTTGATCTCGGCGACCACCTGGGCGGTCTCGCCCTCGTAGGCGGTGGCGTCGTGGCCCTCCGATTCCTGGGCCTCGGGGAACAGCGGCCGGCCGGAGGTGTAGTGGTCCATGATGGCGGCCAGGATCGGCGCCTTCAGGTGCGGCCACTGGGTCTCGGGCGCCTTGCCGACGGTCACGAAGTCCGGGCCGTAGAAGACCCGGTTCACCCCTTCGATCTGAAAGAGGTCGGCGGCCAGCGGCGAGGCGGCGGCGGCGTCCGCATCGCGGAAGTCGTGCACGCCGGAGGTCGAGACCTCGCGGCCGGGCAGGAACTTCAGGACCTCGGGGTTCGGGGTGGCTTCGGTCTGGATGAACATGGCGACACGAGATGTGGCGATTTTGAGCGGCGGACGCAACACGTCAGCTTGGAGGTGGCCGAGGGGGCAGTGGGCCATGAAGACGCGGGGAGCAGCCCTGCGTCCTTCGAGACGCCCGCTTCGCGGGCTCCTCAGGATGACTAACTCAGCAAAAACCTTAGTCATGGTGAGGAGCGCGTAGCGCGTCTCGAACCACGCACTAACTTTCGGCGAGCGCAGCCCAGCTCTGGGCCACGTCGGCCGCCTTTGGCCGCGCGTAGAGCGCCGCGAGGGTCGCGAGGGCGACCTCGGTCTCGGCGCGGTCGGGCGTCTCGTTGGCGTCGCCATAGCCGTAGGCGTCCGAGCCGCCGGTGGCCTGGATGACGACGCCGTCGTGGCGCGGCACCATGGAGACGCCGCCGTGGTAGAGGCTGTAGTCCAGCTCCGGCTGCGGGACGAGCCAGCCGATCTGGCCGCGCACGGGGATGACCGTCTCGTCCTTCCACAGGGCGCGGGCGCCGTAGCCGGTGCAGTTGATCACCGCCTTCTCACTGAGCGACGCCAGTTCCGCGGGCGCATGGAACTCGCGCGGCTCAATGCGGCCGCCGGCCATGAGGAAGTCGCTCATCAAAAGGTGGCCGAGCTCGGTGATGTCGAACACCAGCTGCGAGCCGCGCCGCACGCCGTCCGCCGCGAAGGGGTGGGCGCCGGCCGGCAGGTCCGCGCCGCGCGGGGTCAGGTCGCGCACCCGGCCGCCGTAGTGGGCGAATTCCATGTGGGGAAGCGAAGGTCCCTCCGGCCCGCCGGGGACGAAGTAGTGGTCCATCCAGCGCACGGCGCCGCCGGCGAGGCCCAGGTAGCCGAGGTGGGCCTTGTAGGACGCACGCGTCATCTGCTCCCAGAGCGCAGGGAAGTCCGGCGGGGCGTCGGCGGCGAGCGCGATGCGGGAGTCCGGCGACCACACGCCGGTGGCCCGGGCCGAGCGTACGTCCGGCATCCGCTCCCTGGCGTAGATGGTCACCTTCGCGCCCGCCCGCTGGGCGGTGATCGCGGCGGTGAGGCCGAGGGCGCCGCAGCCGATCACCGCGATCTCGCGGTCGCCGCGGCTCATGGCGTTCCGCACCGCGATCTGGGCCGAGCCCCAGGAGAGCGACCAGCCGCTGCCGCCGTGGCCGTAGTTGTGGGCGACGAGGGTCTGGCCGATGTGCTCGACGTCGAGCCGGGGGCCGGCGGCGCGGAAGGGGCGCAGGCAAACGGTGATGTTGAAGATCCGCTCGGGCCGGGCGTCGAGGCGGGCCAGCGGTTTCGGCGCGCGAAAGGCCGTGGCCACCGGCGGCGGGCGCGTGGCGGTGGTCGCGGCGCAGGCGCTCAGGGCCTGGGCGCCGCCGGCCGCGGCGATGAGGCTGAGCAGCCTGCGGCGATCCAGTCCGGTCGTGGTCGGCACGCACGCCCCTCCCCGGCCAAGGCTTGGCCGGGGGGTGGGGCGATTTTCAGGCGAGATCGGCGATCTCCTCGTCGGTCAGGTCGCCGGGCACCACCGTCACCGGCAGCTTGCGGGTTCCCCACTTCACCCCGTCCTTGGCGAGGGAGGAGACCAGCGGGCCGGGGCCGCGCCCGCCGACGGCGGCGGCCATCACCAGGATCTTGATGGCCGGGTCGGCGGCGATCACCTCGCGCAGGGCCGTGCGGGTGTTGTCGGCGTGCTTGATGACGAACTCCGGCGGCTGGCCGGTCTCGGCGACCACGAAGTCGGCGAGCTTCTGCAGCACCTGCTCGGCCTCCTCGCGGGCCTGGCGCTCGATCTCCTCGCGCACCCCCGACCAGTGCTCGAAGACGGCCGGCTCGATGACGCGCAGGAGGGCCACGTGCCCGTCGGTCGAGCGGGCGCGCCGGCAGGCGAACTTCAGCGCCGCCTGGAACTCCGGTGAGTCGTCGGCGACCACGAGGAACTTGCGCTGGCTCATCGGCGCGGACGGTGGCGGAGCGCCTTTCGCCGCGCAAGCGTTATGATCGCCGCCGATGCGCGCCTTCGCCGAACTCCTCGACCGCCTTTCGCTGACGGCCTCGCGCAACGCCAAGCTGACCCTGGTGCGCGACTTCCTGGCCTCCCAGCCGGACCCGGAGCGGGGCTGGGCGCTGGCGGCGCTGACCGGCGAGCTGGTGTTCGATGCGGCCAAGCCGGCGTTCATCCGCAAGGCCGTCGAGGCGCGGATGGACCCGCAGCTCTTCCGCTGGTCCTACGACTATGTGGGGGACCTGGCCGAAGCGGTGGCGCTGGTCTGGCCCGCCAGGCCGGGCGCCAACCGCGAGCCGGAGCTGGGCGAGGTGGTCGACGGGCTCGCCGCCGCCTCCCGCGCCGAAGTGCAGGCGCTGATCGAGCGCTGGCTGGACGCCCTGCCGGACGCCACCGATCGCTGGGCGCTCCTGAAGCTGCTGACCGGCGCCCTGCGGGTGGGCGTCTCGGCGCGGCTGGCCAAACAGGCCTGCGCGGCGCTGGGCGGGGTGGATGTGGCCGAGATTGAGGAGGTCTGGCACGCCCTGCATCCGCCCTACGAGGACCTCTTCGCCTGGCTGGAGGGGCGATCCGACCGGCCCTCGCCGGACGCGCCGGGCAGGTTCCGGCCGGTCATGCTGGCGCAGGCGATCGACGAGGCGGTGGATTTCCCCAAGCTCGACCCGGCCGACTACGCCGCCGAGTGGAAGTGGGACGGCATCCGCGTGCAGGCGGTGAACGAGGGCGGCGTGCGGCGGCTCTACAGCCGCAACGGCGACGACATCTCCAAGTCTTTCCCGGACGTGCTGGAGCTGCTGGAGTTCGACGGGGCCATCGACGGCGAACTGCTGGTGCTGCGCGACGGGCGCGTGGCCAGTTTCGGCGACCTGCAGCAGCGGCTGAACCGCAAGACCGTCGACGCCAAGGCCCTGGCCGCCTTCCCGGCCGGCATCCGGGCCTACGACCTCCTGGCCGCCAACGGGGAGGACACGCGCACCCTGCCCTTCGCCGAGCGGCGCCAGCGGCTGGAGGCCTTCGTCGCGCGCCTGGGTCAGCCGCGCATCGACCTTTCGCCGCTGCAGCCCTTCGAGAGCTGGGAAGGGCTGGCCGCCCTGCGGCTCGATCCGCCGGCGGGGGACCCGCAGGTGGCCGAGGGGCTGATGCTGAAGCGCTGGGGCTCGATCTACGAGGCCGGGCGGCCGAAGGGGCCGTGGTTCAAGTGGAAGCGCGATCCGATGCTGATCGACGCGGTGCTGATGTACGCCCAGCGCGGGCACGGCAAGCGCTCGAGCTTCTATTCGGACTACACCTTTGGCGTCTGGCGCGAGGACGAGGCGGGGCGGCGGTCGCTGACGCCGGTGGGCAAGGCCTACTTCGGCTTCACCGACGAGGAGCTGAAGCAGATCGACAAGTTCGTGCGCGACAACACCATCGAGCGCTTCGGCCCGGTGCGCTCGGTGCGGGCCGAGCCGCACTTCGGCCTGGTGTTCGAGGTGGCGTTCGAGGGGCTGCAACGCTCGACGCGGCACAAGTCGGGCGTGGCCATGCGCTTTCCGAGGATCAGCCGCATCCGCTGGGACAAGCCGGCCGGCGAGGCGGACGAGCTGGAGACCCTGGAGCGGATGCTGGAGAAGCTGGAGGGGCGCTAGCGGCGAGGCCTTGCGTGGTTCGAGACGCGGCCCCTCGGGCCGCCCTCACCATGACTAGTTTGTGCGTCGCGTACTGCGCTAGTCATCCTGAGGAGCGCGAAGCGCGCCTCGAAGGACGCACTGCGCCGCAACCTTAGCCTTGTGCGCTCGCCCCGCCCCTCGGCAGGACGCCGAGGAGTTCGATGCGGAAGATCAGCACGCTGTTGGGCGGGATCTCGCCGCCGCCGGCGCCCTCTTCGCCGTAGCCCTGCTCGGGCGGGACGTAGAGGGTCCATTCGTCGCCGGGACGCATCTGCTGCAGCGCCTCGATCCAGGCCGGGATCAGGCCGTCGAGCGGCATCACCGCCGGCTCCCCGCGCTCGTAGGAGCTGTCGAAGACGCGGCCGGAGGTGAGCTTGCCCTCGTAGTGCACCTTGATCTCATCGCCGGCCTTGGGCGAAACGCCGCCGGCCGGGCCGGACTTCACGATCTTGTACTGCACGCCGGAGGGCAGGGTCTTCACGCCCTCGGCCTTGGCGTTCTCGGCCATGAACTTCTGCGCCGCGCCGAGGTTTTCGGCCTTCTCCTTGGCCGAGCCCTGGCCGCAGGCGGCGAGCAGGACGGTGGCCGCGAGGACCAGGAACAGACGCATCAGACAGCCCTCGGGGGATAACCGGCTTCAGAGAGGGCGCGCATGATCTCCTGGGTGTGCTGGGCGTCGCGGGTCTCGACCATGACGTCGAACTCCGCGCCCTTGGCGGGCACGTCCAGGGCCAGGCGGTTGTGCGCCACCTCGATGATGTTGGCGCCCATCTCGCCGATGATGCGGCTGACGTTGGCCAGGAGGCCCGGGCGATCGTCGCCGATGATCCGCAGGGAGACCAGCCGCTCCTCGCGCACCAGCTCGCGGGTGAGCACCGAGGCCAGCAGGCGCGTGTCGATGTTGCCGCCGGTGATGATCAGGCCGCACTTCTTGCGCCGGAAGCGGTCCGGGTGGGCGAGCAGGGCGGCGAGCGCGCCGCCGCCGGCGCCCTCCGCCACGGTCTTTTCGACATTGCAGTAGAGGGCCACGGCCTTCTCGAAGTGCGGCTCCTCGATGAGCAGCACCTCGTCGATCAACGGCCGGGCGACGGCGTAGCTCAGGTCGCCCATCTGCTTGACGGCGATGCCTTCGGCGATGGTCTGGCCGCCGGCGACGGCGTTGTGGCCCCGCATCTTGGCGGTGAACGAAGGGTACATCGCCGGCTCCAGGCCGATGATGCGCACATTGGGGTTCAGCGCCTTGGCGGCGGTGGCGCAGCCGGCGATCAGCCCGCCGCCGCCGACCGGGATCGGCAGGATCTCCAGGTCCGGCTGGTCCTCGAACATCTCCAGCGCCACCGTGCCCTGGCCGGCCATGACGTCGAGGTCATTGAAGGGGTGCACGAAGACGAGGTCGCGGTCGTCGCGCACCTTCAGGGCGTGCTCGGCCGCCTCGTCGTAGGTGTCGCCCTCGATCAGCACCTCGGCGCCGTGATTGCGGGTCTGTTGCACCTTCACGAAGGGCGTGCCGCGCGGCATGACGATGGTCACGGGAATCCCCAGCCGCGCCGCGTGATACGACAGGCCCTGGCTGTGGTTGCCGGCGCTGGCGGCGATGACGCCGCGCTTCTTCTCCGCCTCGGTCAGCTGCAGGAGCTTGTTGAGCGCCCCGCGCTCCTTGTAGGCGGCGGTGAACTGCAGGTTCTCGAACTTCACCCACACCTCGGCGCCGGTAATCTCGGACAGCGTCCGGGAATGCCTGAGGGGCGTCCGTTCGATGTGGCCGGCCAGCCGTTCGGCCGCGGCCCTGACGTCGTCGAGGGTGAGGGTCATGACGCGGTGGGCTCTAGAGACCCTTCGGCGTCACCGCAACCCGCGCCACTGATCCATGCGCCGCATGGCCTTGCCGGGAAGCTCCGAGACGCGGCCCAGCGGCAGGGCCTCGGCGGCCTGGCGCACGCGGTAGGCGGCGTCGCGCACGAAGGCGGCGGGCGAGGGTACGCCGACGAAGCCGTGGCCGACATCGCGCCCGGCGTTGGCCAGCTGCAGCTTGAAGCGCACCTCCCCAGGGCCGAGGTCCAGATGGCGGTAGGGGGTGGCCTCCATCCAGCGCAGGATGTCCTGGAACATCAGCATGCCGGGGGAATAGCGCTCCAGCGCCGCGTCGTGGGCGATGATCCAGCAGTGCAGGCCGCTGCGGCCGCGCAGGTTGAACTGGGCCGCCGCCAGCTTGCCCGCCACATGCAGGGTGAAGAGCGCGCCGCCGAAGTCCGGATCGCGGCTCTCGAAGAGGTCGGCCAGCAGGGTGCGGGTCCAGGCGGGGGCGAAGATGTCGGTCTGGCGCGTGCGGCGCAGCTGGTCGCGCTTCCAGGCGATCAGCTGGTCGAAGTCGGTGGTGGCGCGCGACACGGCCGTGAAGCGGACTTCGCCGAGCTCGCGCTCGATCTTGCGGCGCTTCTTGTCGATGTCCTTGAGCACGCTGGTGCCGGCGGCGCGGCGCTCGGCCTCATAGGCGGCGTAGCTTTCGCCGATGTCGATGATGCGCGAGCGGCAGACGCCGCGCATGTGCGGGGCGAAGGCGGGCTGGTCGGCGATCCAGTGGGTGAAGTCGAGCCGGTGCAGGCCCAGGCCCGCGACCAGCTCGCGCGGGTCGACCGAGGCGCCCGGCGCCAGCACCAATCCCTGGTAGTCGCACATCGGCGCCCCGGCGGGCATGGCCGACAGGCGCCCGACCCGGGCGGCCATGAAGCCCCGGCCGCCGTCCAGCACCGCCACGCGCACCCGGCCGCCGCCCTGCGCCCGCTC
>DASPLZ010000217.1:0-2114 GCA_035627295.1 Phenylobacterium sp.
CACCACCCCAAAGCGGCCCGCACTGGCGCGGGCCAGACAAGGACCATCAATGACCCTCGCCCCTCGCCTTCGCGCCTATGTCCGGCGGACCATCCTTGAGGCGGCCCGCGACTACGCCAACGCGAAGCGCCGCACGCCTGAAAGCACAAAAGCCGCGTTTATGGACGCCATGCGCGGGACCGACACTGGCTGGTGGAACGATCTGATCTACACCGCCGACATTCTCGACCGTTTCAACCGCCACCGCTCCGAGGTCCGCGACGCGATTCGCGACTTCATGGGTGAAACCGGGGCGGGCATGGCCGACCCTGCGGAACACGGCCATGACGCGCACACCTACGCCGACCTAATCGCCGCGACCGGTCGGCGTCAGACCTGGGCGGATTATACGTCTGACGACAAGGCGCGCGCCCGCGAAGCAGACGCCGCGACCCTCGCGCTTCGCTTCGCCGTGGAATACCTCGCCGGTGACCTGGCGCGCACCTACGCCCCCGATCTCTAAGCCCTAGACCCTCCCCGCAAATCCGCCCGCACTGGCGCGGGCGCTGACGAGGAACGATCCTATGACCACCAACGACCCGAACCCCTCCACACTCGCCGAAGCGCCGGCGGCGTTGGTCTACCTCGTTCAGGGCGAGCACTGGCACGTGCCCGGCTTTCGGATGACCGCGCACAGCTCCGAGGGCGCCGCGCAGTCTATGGCCGCCAGCATCGTGCAGGAGCTGCGCGCCGACTATCAAAAGTCCTACGACGATAACGAAGACTTGCCGCCGCTGGCGGCGCCCTCGGGCTCATGGGTGAGCGACCTAGCGGACCTGAACCGGGCGCTCTTCGCGGCTGGAGCAGCCGTCGACGCCAACCCCGCCAAGCACGAAGATCAATGCGACGTCTGGGTCACCCGCCTTCCGCTCGACCTTCCCGCCACGCCGGAGACCGTGGAAGCCACTCCGCCTCTTCGTGTCGGCGTCTCCATCTCCGGCGGGGTTTGCCAGTCGGTTTGGAGTGACCAGCCCGTGCAAAACCTCTCCGTCACCATCTTCGACTTTGACGCCGCTGAAGAGTCCGACTTGGAGCGCGTCACGCTGGTAGATTTCAATGATGGGAGGGGTGAGGCGCCGGCTTACGTTTCCACCTACGGCGCGGAGGGCGCTTGCGAGACGGTCTATGGTGGCGAAGGCTTGGAGGTTTCGCCCTTTCCCACCATGCGACCGGCCTCGGATGAAGAGCAGGACGCCGGCGCCATCGCCCGCGCCGCCGAGCCGTCGTTCGAACGGGCCAAGCTGGCGGGCTATGAGGTGCACGACGCCGATCCCCCGTTCGGCTGGGATCGAGCCTTCGAGGCCATAGAGCCGGGCGGGCGCGCGCTCGGCTTCTATGCCTCGGAGCGCCGCGCGTGGGAGGCCTGCGACAACCACCGCATGTTTGGCGACACCTAGCCGCCTCCCGAGCCGCCCGCCCCGCGCGGGCGGCTCCAGAGGCCGCTAGGGCCTATCGGGGGCGCCGCCCCGCCATCACCACCGCCCCGCAATCGCGCGGGGCCTGACAAGGGACTACACCGCCATGGCTTTCGACGCCGAAATCGCTACCGCCGCCGCCCAAGAGTCCGCGCCGGTCACCTTCACCGCCACGCCCGAATCGGCCCGCACGCTCTTCGACCTGGCCACCGCCAGCGGCGCGCCCATCGCGTGGGAAATCGCCGCCCGCGCCCTCGCCAAGCTGGACGAGTTGCGCCGCAAGGCCACCGGCGGAGGCCACATGCCGCAGGCGCAGGCCTATGAGCCCGCCGCCCGGCCCGCCCCTGAACCCTGCGAGCCGATCCGCCCCGCCCAACCCTCCGAGCCGATCAGCCCGCCGACGGTCGAGGCCGAAGCGCCGGCGCCCGCCGACCAGGCGGCCGAACCCTCCGAGCCGGTCCGCACGGCCCACGCCAAGGCCGCCCCCAAGGCGAAGCGCGCGGATCCCGCCGAGGATCTCGGCGCCGCCCTTCCGAACGTGCCGCGCGCGAAGGCCTGCGTCGGCGCCTTCCATGTCGTCTGGTCCGATGGCTCGGAAACCCGCGTCTCCGGCGTGGTCTATCACGCCCAGAAAGCCGCCACACGATGGGCCGCCGCCTT
>DASPLZ010000218.1:0-4332 GCA_035627295.1 Phenylobacterium sp.
AGCTTGCGCTCGTACTCCATCGGGTCCTTCGGCTTGACCAGCGCCCCCGCCGGCGTCGCCCCCCAGTCGGCCAACCGCGTCAGGAAGAACCGCATCGCCGCCCCGTGCGCCAGCACCGGCAGCGCCGCCCGCTCGGCCGGCGACAACGGCCGCGCCTGCTCATAGCCGGCCACGAAGGCGTGGGCGGCCGTGACGTTGAAGCTGCCGTCCGGCTCGAAGCACCAGGCGTTGAGCGCCACCGCCACGTCGTAGGCGTAGGCGTCGGTGCAGGCGAAGTAGTAGTCGATGGTCGCCGCGAACCGGCCGTCGCGGAAGAAGACGTTGTCCGGGAAATAGTCGGCGTGGATCAGCCCCCCCGGCAGGCCCTTCGGCCAGGCCGTCGCCAGATAGTCGAGGTCGCGCCGGATCACCGCGGCGAGCCCCGGCTTCAACCCCTCGGCGTCGGCCTCGTGCCCAGCGAACAGCGGCGCCCAGCCGGCCTGCCCCAGGTCGTTGTCGCGGCTCTGGCCGAAGTCCGCCCCGGCCCGATGCAGTTCCGCCAACCCGCGCCCCGCCTCCTTGCAGTGCGCGGCGGTCGGCTTGCGCACCGAAAGCCCGGTCAGGAATTCGACGATCGCCGCCGGCTTGCCGCGCAGGCTCTGCAGCACCCGCCCCTGGCGATCCGCCATCGGCCGCGCCGAGGGGTAACCGCGGTCGGCCAGGTGCCCCATGACGCCCAGGAAGTAGGGCAGGTCCTCCGCCCGCACCCGCCGCTCATAGACCGTCAGGATGAACCGCCCCCGCTCGGTCTCCAGCAGGAAGTTGGAGTTCTCCACCCCTTCGGCGATCCCCTTGAACGCCAGCGGCGCGCCGAGGTCGTAACCGGCGAGCAGGGCGGAAAGCTCGTCGTCGGTGATGTCGGTGTAGACGGCCATCTTCAGGCGGCCGGGTCGGCCAAGGCCCGGGGCAGCTTGAAGGTCACCGTCTCGGCCGGGCCGCCGACCTCTTCGACGGTCACCTCGAAATCGCCGGCCAGCCGGTCGATCAGGCCCTGCACCAGAACTTCGGGGGCCGAGGCGCCCGCGGTGACGCCGAGGGTGCGCACTCCGCCGAGCCAGGCCGGGTCGAGCGCGGAGGCGTCGTCGATCAGATAGGCGGCCGGCACGCCCGCCCGCTTGCCGACCTCGACGAGCCGCACCGAATTCGAGGAGTTGGCCGAGCCCAGCACCAGCAGGGCGTCGCTGCGCTCGGCGATGGCCTTGACCGCGTCCTGGCGGTTGGTGGTGGCGTAGCAGATGTCTTCCTTGTGCGGCGCGGCCACCGCCGGGAACCGGGCGCGCAGGGCCGCGACGATGGCGGCGGTGTCGTCCACCGAGAGGGTGGTCTGGGTGACGAAGGCCAGGCGTTCCGGGTCGCGCGGCTGGAAGGCCTGCGCGTTCTCCACCGACTCGATCAGCGCCACCGCGCCTTCGGGCAGCTGGCCCATGGTGCCGATCACCTCCGGGTGGCCGGCATGGCCGATCAGCACGATCTCGCGGCCGGCCTCGAAGTGGCGCTGGGCTTCCACATGCACCTTGGAGACGAGCGGGCAGGTCGCGTCGAGAAAGGTCAGGCCCCGCTGCGAAGCGGCCAGCGGCACGGCCTTGGGCACCCCGTGGGCGGAGAACACCACCGGCCGGTCGTCGGGGCACTCGTCCAGCTCCTCGACGAACACCGCCCCCATGGCCTTCAGCCGCTCGACTACGTGGCGATTGTGGACGATCTCGTGGCGCACATAGACCGGCGCGCCATAGCGCTCGATCGCCCGCTCGACGATCTGGATGGCCCGGTCCACGCCGGCGCAGAAGCCGCGCGGGCTGGCGAGCAGGACGGTGAGCGGCGGGCGGCTTTGCATCGCGCGCAACCTAAGGCTCCGCGCCCGCGTCCGCCAGCCGCGTTGCGGCCACGATCCTCAACCATTAGGAAGCGCTGCAGGCGACGCGCCGTCGCCGGGATACAAGAACGACCATGCGCAAGCTCATCCTGCCCCTCGTCATGCTGGCCCTCGCCGCGCCGTCCCTCAGCGCCGCCCAGTCGCCGCGCCGGGGCGAAGACCGCGACCGCCGCGAGCAGGAGGACGCCGCCGCCAAGAAGAAGCGCGACTCCGAGTGGGGCAACCGCCAGGCTCCGCTGCCGGCGCTGCGCAACGCCGGCCCCTGCCCGTTCGTGAAGGTGCTGTACGATGCGGCCCGCTACATCGAGTTCGAGGGCGGCCGCGAGGCCTCGGCCGCGGTCGGCTACACCGGCGAAATCCAGGGCGTCAGCGCCGGTTGCGAATACAAGGACTCAGATCCGATCGAAGTGCGCATGGAAATGCTCTTCGAACTCGGCAAGGGCCCGCAGGCCAAGGGCGACTCCAAGACCTACAGCTACTGGGTGGCGGTGACCGACCGCAACCGCGCGGTGATCGCCAAGCAGCACTTCTCCCTGCCCGTCGACTTCGACGGCAAGGAGCGGGTCTACAAGACCGAACAGATCAACCGCATCGTCATCCCGCGGGCCCAGATGACCACCTCGGGCTCCAATTTCGAGGTGCTGGTCGGCTTCGACGTGACGCCGCAGATGGCCCAGTTCAACCGCGACGGCAAACGCTTCCGCGTCAACGTCGCCGGAACGCCCGCGACCAACCCATGAGCGACCTGAAATCGGCGCTCGGCGAGGCGGTCGGGGCCGCCTTCGCCGGCGCGGGGCTGTCCGCCGAGCTCGGCCGGGTGACCCCCTCCGACCGGCCGGACCTGGCCGACTTCCAGTGCAACGGCGCCCTGGCCGCCGCCAAGGCCGCCAAGCGGAACCCGCGCGAGATCGCCCAGCAGGTCGCCGAGGCGCTGAAGGGCGATCCGCGCCTCGCTGCCGTCGAGATCGCCGGGCCGGGGTTCATCAACCTGAAGCTCGCCGAGAGCGCCCTTTCGGCCCGCGCCAACGAGATCGCCGCCGACCCGCGGCTGGGCGCGGGCCTCGTCGCTACCCCCCGGCGGGTGATGGTCGACTACGGCGGCCCCAACGTCGCCAAGCCGATGCACGTCGGCCACCTGCGCGCCTCGATCATCGGCGAGTCGGTGAAGCGCACTTACCGCTTCATGGGCGACGAGGTGTGGGGCGACGCCCACTTCGGCGACTGGGGCTTCCAGATGGGCCTCCTGATCACCGCCCTCGCCGACGCCGGCCGCATCGACCCCTTCCTGGCCGAGGGTGAAGGCCCCTTCCCGGACGAGAGCCCGGTGACCCTGGCCGACCTCGATCGCATCTATCCGGAGGCTTCCGCCAAGGCGAAGTCCGACGAAGCCTTCCGCGACCGGGCCCGCAAGGCGACCGCCGAGCTGCAGGCCGGACGGCCGGGCTACCGCGCGCTGTGGAAGCACTTCATCGCCGTCTCCAGAGCCTCCCTCGAGCCGGACTTCGCCTCCATCGGCGTCTCCTTCGACCTCTGGAAGGGCGAGAGCGACGTCGATCCGCTGATCCCGGAGATGATCGCCGAGCTGGAGGCCAAGCATCTCCTGGTCGACGACCAAGGCGCGCGGATCGTTCGGGTCGCGAAGAACGACGACAAGCGCGACCTGCCGCCACTCCTCGTGGTCTCGTCGGAAGGGTCGGCCATGTACGGCACCACCGACCTGGCGACGATCCTCGACCGGCGGCGCGAATACGACCCGGACCTGATCATCTACGCCGTCGACCAGCGGCAGGCCGACCACTTCGAAGTGGTGTTCCGCGCCGCCTACCTGGTCGGCTACGCGAAGGAGGGCGGGCTGGAGCACATCGGCTTCGGCACCATGAACGGGCCGGACGGCAAGCCCTTCAAGACCCGTGAGGGCGGGGTCCTGAAGCTCGGCGACCTGATCGCCATGACCAAGGCCAAGGCGGCCGAGCGGCTGCACGAGGCGGGCCTGGGCGGCGAGCTCTCCGAAGCCGACTTCGACGAGACGGCGCGCAAGGTGGCGGTCGCGGCCCTGAAGTTCGCCGACCTCTCGAACCACCGCGCCACCAGCTACATCTTCGACCTCGACCGCTTCTCCAGCTTCGAGGGCAAGACCGGCCCCTATCTGCTCTACCAGGCGGTGCGGGTGAAATCCCTGCTGCGCAAGGCGTCCGAGGAAGGGGCGGCGGCCGGCGAGATCGCCATCGCCGAGCCCGCCGAGCGCGACCTCACCCTGCTGCTCGACGCCTTCGACTCAGCTCTCGCCGAGGCCTACGATAAGAAGGCCCCGAACTTCATCGCCGACCACACCTACCGCCTGGCGCAGGCCTTCTCGAAGTTCTACGCCGCCTGCCCGATCCTGATCGCCCCCCCGCCGGTGCGCGCCACGCGCCTGGCCT
>DASPLZ010000219.1:0-5493 GCA_035627295.1 Phenylobacterium sp.
TGGGCGGGGCGCAGTTCCGGCCGCTTCAGCAAGAGGCCGGTGATGCGCGAGGATTCCCGCGTGGCCGCCACCATGGTCTCGATGGCGCCGGAGGAGAGCTTCGCCTCCTCGTTCCTCAGCAGCATCTCCATGACCAGCGGCTCGCCGGCCTCGATCACCGCCTCGGAGACCACCTCGCTGACGCCCCGGCGCAGGGCGATCAGCCGCCGGTGCTCCAGGGTGGTCTGGCGGGCGCAGTCGATCAGATCGGGATCGGAGATGTGGCCGGCGTTCTCCAGGAGCGGCGTGGCCACCTCGATCACGTCGCGCAGCAGGAGCCGCAGGATGGAGGAGGGGATCTCGCTGAGCGCCGAGAGCCGGCGGGCGACCTTGGCCCGCTCCTCGGGCGCGGCCTCGCGGACGATCTCGACCAAGAGGTCGGCGGTCATGGCCCGCTCGAAGCTGTTGATGCGGCTGCCGGGCAGACAGACCACGTCGGCCAGCCGCTTGAGCAGCGCCATCCGCGCCCGCGAGGGGCGGGGCGCGACCACGATCTCCTCCTGCGAGGCGTGGCCGAACAGCGGGGCGGCGGCGGACTGGCTCATGGGCTCGCGAGCGGAGGGCGACGCGCCGATTCGACCACGCGCGGCGTTAACCGGCGGCTAATCACGTAGCGGCGCCACGCCAAATCCTCCCCCGCAGGCGGGGGAGGATTTGGGGTCACTTGAACTCCGGCGCTTCCCAGTTCGCCCAGATGTCCGGCAGGTCGCCGGAGACGGTGTTCGGCCAGACAGCCGGGCGCTTCTCCAGGAAGGAGGTGACGCCCTCGACGGCGTCCTTGGAAGCCCCGCGCGCCTGCACCGCGCGACTGTCGGCGCGGTGGGCGATCATCGGGTGCTCCGCGCCGGCCATGCGCCAGATCAGCTGGCGGGCCAGGGCGTTGGAGACCGGCGAGGTGTTCTCGGCGATCTCGCGGGCCAGGGCCTTCGCCGCCGGCAGCAGTTCGTCCGGCGCGTGCACCGAGCGGACCAGGCCCTTCTCCAGCGCCTCGGCCGCGGGGAACACCCGGCCGGTGTAGATCCACTCCAGCGCCTGAGAGGGACCGACCAGCCGCGGCAGGAACCAGGAGGAGGCCGCCTCCGGGTTGATCCCGCGCTTATTGAAGACGAAGCCGAACCTGGCCTCGGTGGAGGCCATGCGGATGTCCATCGGCAGCTGCATGGTCACGCCCACGCCCACCGCCGGGCCGTTCACCGCGGCGATCACCGGCTTCAGGCTCTCGAAGATGCGCAAGGAGACCATGCCGCCGCCGTCGCGGTAGACGTCGCCCACCTGCAGGGCGTCGCGGCCCGGCTCGGTCCGGGCCTGGGCGGTGCGGTTGAAGGTGTCGCCGCCGGCCGCCAGGTCCGCCCCGGCGCAGAAGCCGCGTCCCGCGCCGGTCACGATCACCGCCCTGACCGCATCGTCGCCGTCGCTCTCGTCGAAGGCGGCGATCAGCTCGTACATCATCTTGGTGGTGAAGGCGTTCAGCCGGTCGGGCCGGTTCAGGGTGATGGTCGCGACCGGACCGTCGACCTCGTAGAGCAGGGTCTCGAACGTGGGCATGAGCGGCTTCCTTCCTGTTGGCCGGAGTTGAAATCACGGACGCAGCGGAAGGCCAGCGCGGATTGACGGCGGCAGGCTTGATATCTAGATTGATATCAAGGAGCGGACCATGGCCCAGGTGCTACTCAGATTGCCAGATGAACTGGCCGACCGCTTTCGCCAAGCGGTGCCGGCGCGCGAGCGAAGCGCCTATGTCCAGAAGCTGCTGGAGAGCGCGCTGCCGCCCAAGGACCCGGACTGGCTCTATAAGATCGCCTTGGCGGCTAACGCCGATGAAGAGCACGATCAGGATTGGCAGGACTGGGACGTCGCGACCGGCGACGGCTTGGACGATGAGGACTTCAGCGACTGGCCCAAGGGCGAGTAGGTGAAGCGAGGCGAAGTCTGGTGGGTCGAGCTGGATCCCACCCGCGGCTCCGAAATACGCAAGACCCGTCCTTGCATCATCCTGTCGGTGGATCAGGTCAACCGCGCCAGGAAGACGGTGACCGTCGTGCCGCTCAGCAGCGCGCCACGCGCTTATCCGCCTATCTCGACACCCGTTTCCGTGAATGGCCAGCCTTCGATCGCCAAGTGCGACCAGATGCGGGCCGTAGACAAGTCGCGCTTGAAAAGCCGCCTGGGCGCGCTCGCGCCCGAACACCTCGGATCAGTGGAAGAGGCGATCCGTGAAGTCCTCGGCCTCTAGGCGTCGCTTCACATCGCACCGCGCTTGACGCAAGACTGCGCCTGAACAGCGATAACCCGGCCGGAACGGCCGCTGGGGGAGGGGCTCATGTCCAAGGTCATCGAAGCCGACTACGTCATCGTCGGCGCCGGCTCGGCGGGCTGCGTGCTGGCCAACCGGCTCTCCGCCGACGGCGTCACCAAGGTGGTGCTGCTGGAGGCCGGCGGCGACGACCGGCCGACGCACAATCCCGGCCAGTTCTGGTCGAACCTGATGGTCCATGTGCCGGTCGGCTATTCGCAGACCCTGAAGGACCCCAAGGTCAACTGGCTCTACCAGACCGAGCCGGACCCCGGCACCGGCGGGCGCACCCACGTCTGGCCGCGGGGCAAGGTGCTGGGCGGCTCCTCCTCGATCAACGGCCTGCTCTACATCCGCGGCCAGCGGGCCGACTACGACGGCTGGCGCCAGCTCGGCTGCGAGGGCTGGGGCTGGGACGACGTGGCCCCCTATTTCAAGCGCGCCCAGAACCAGGAATGCATCGAGTTCGGCGACGACCACGGCCAGGGCGGGCCGCTGAACGTCTCCAACGTCACCCAGACCCACGAGGTCTCCGACGACGTGGTGGAGGCCTGCGTCGAGGCGGGCATCCCCCGCCGGCCGGACCTCAACGGGCCCGACCAGGAGGGCGTCGGCTACTACCAGCTGACGGTGAAGAACGGCCAGCGCTGCTCGGCGGCGGTGGCCTACCTGCACCCGGTGATGGGGCGCGGGAACCTCAGGGTCGAGACCAAGGCGCTCGCCACCCGTGTGCTCTTCGAGGGTAAGACCGCCGTCGGCGTGGAGTTCACCCGCAACAGCCGCACCGTCACGGTGAAGGCCGCCCGAGAGGTGATCCTGGCCGGCGGGGCGATCAACTCGCCGCAGCTCCTGCAGCTCTCCGGGGTCGGTCCGGCCGAGCTGCTGCGCGAGCACGGCATCGAGGTGATCCATGACTCGCCCGGCGTCGGCGAGAACCTGCAGGACCACTACGTCATCTCCACGACCTTCCGGCTGAAGAAGGGCACCATCTCGGTCAACGAGCTGACCAACGGCCCGCGGTTCGTCGGCGAGGTGGCCAAGTATGTGACCCGCCGCACGGGCCTGCTCACCCTCTCGGCCGCGCACATTGCGGTCTTCTGCAAGTCGCGGGAGGACCTGGCCGGGCCGGACATCCAGTTTCACATCCTGCCGGCCACCATGGACACCGACAAACTGGTCAACGAGCAGAAGATGGTGCTGGAGGGCGAGCCCGGCCTGACCATCGCCCCCTGCCAGCTGCGCCCGGAAAGCCGCGGCCACATCCGCATCAAGTCGCCCGATCCGACCGCCCACCCGTCCATCTTCCCCAACTACCTGGCCGACCCGATCGACCAGCAGGTGGCGGTGGCCTCGCTGCACTGGGCGCGGAAGATCGCCGCCCAGCCCTCGCTGCAGAAGTGGATCGACTTCGAGAAAATGCCGGGCGAGGCCCTGCAGGGCGACGAGGCGCTGCTGGCCTACGCCCGCATGGCCGGCACCACCATCTACCACCCGGTCGGCACCTGCCAGATGGGCCGTGGCCCGCGCGCGGTGGTCGACGCCCAGCTGAAGGTGAACGGGGTGGAGAACCTGCGCGTGGTCGACGCCTCGGTGATGCCGCGCCTGGTCAGCGGCAACACCAACGCCCCCACCATCATGATCGCCGAGAAGGCGGCGGACATGATCCTCGGCAAGGCCCCGGCCAGCGCGCTGGCGGCTTAGGGGTCAGGCCAGGACGGGTTCGATATCGGTGTGGGCGAAGTCGTCGCCGACGAAGAGCAGCGGCAAGCCGCGCGTTTTGGCCAGGGCGTAGGTGAAACTGTCGCCGTAGTTCAGGCCCTTGCGGTGGCCAAAGCCCTTTCCGAAACGCAAGCGGGCGACCACCGCGAGCCTTGCCTGTGGCTCGTCGACGGCGACAAGTTCGATCCGCAGCGCCCGCAACATCATATCGAGGCGGTCCACCGCGTCGCGCGGCGGACCCTGCTCGCGGGAGGCGAGCACGCAGGCCGTTTCGACATAGCTGGCGGTGGATAACAGGCTGACGGGCGCACTCATCAGATGCTCCCGTATCTCGCGCGCCCTCGGCTCGTCCTGTAGGAGGGCGATCAGCGCCGAGCTGTCTACAACGATCACCCGAGCCGCTTCGCCTGGGGCTGCGCGGTTGGCGGGAAGTCGGCCTCGCCGCCGGCCCATTCCCATTCTTCCTCCGAAATCGGGCGCAGGTCCGTGTTTGCTCGAAACTCTGCGAGCAGGCGGTCGAGTTCTGCTTCGCGAGCGGCTCGATCTGCGGCGGCCCGATCGAGCCGCTCACGCAAGGCGACGGTGACCGCCTCGGTCATGGTCTCGCCGGTGAGGCGGGACAACTCCCGCGCCAGTCGGTCGGCTTCTTCGGTCTTGATGCTGAGGGCCACCGGCAGCCTCCGTTCTAGACATGCAATCTAGATATCGGGGCCGGATTGTCCAAGCCCCTTGATTGACGCTTCGGAAGCCCCGCCTATGTCCCTCACATAAAGTCAGGGAGGACGGCCGCATAACGGCCGATGACGCATGCACCCGTCGCACCACGCCAAGACCCATCCCAACAAGCCCGCCTTCATCATGGCCGAGAGCGGCGAGGCGGTGACCTTCGCCGAGCTGGACGCCCGCTCCAATCAGGGGGCGCACCTGTTCCGCAGCCTCGGGATCGGGCCGGGCGACCCGATCGCCATCTTCATGGAGAACCACCCGCGCTACTACGAGGTGCTGTGGGCGGCCCAGCGGTCCGGCGTGCGCTACACAGCCATCTCCTCGAAGCTGACGGCGGGCGAGGTCGAGTACATCATCGGCGACAGCCAGGCGAAGGCGTTCTTCACCTCGGCCCAGCTGATGGACGTGGCCAAGCAGGCGGCGGCCAACCTCTCGGGCGTGAAGCTCTTCAGCGTCGACGGCGCCGATGCGCCCTTCGAGGACTACATCGCCGCCCGCGCCGAGATGCCGACCACGCCGGTGGCCGACGAGCAGGCCGGCGGGGCGATGCTCTATTCCTCCGGCACCACCGGCAAGCCGAAGGGGGTGAAGCGCGCCTTCGTGCCCGGCTCGCCGATCGAGAGCGGGGCGGGCCTGGGCATGGTCGCCGCCCAGCTCTATGGAGCCTCGGCCGACAGCGTCTACCTCTCGCCGGCGCCGCTCTACCACGCCGCCCC
>DASPLZ010000220.1:0-3931 GCA_035627295.1 Phenylobacterium sp.
CGGCCAGGCCCTTGGCCTGGGCGGGAGTCAGCTCGATGGCGGTGGTGACTTCGGCCGAAACCGCGCCGCGCGCGTCGGCCGAGAGCTTCTCGAAGCCGGCGATCACCGCCGGCAGGGCCGAGACGCGGCCATTGGCGGCCAGGAGGCCGAGGAATTTCTTGGTGGTGGCGTTGAACTTCGCCTTGTCGGCGATGGCGGCGAGCGCCCTGCCCTTGTCCTCGGCCGAGAAGGCCGGGGAGGAGATCAGGGTGCGCAGGTCCTTGGAGTCGGCGCGCATCGCCTTGATCGATTTCAGGTCGGCCTCGACGGCCGCGATCTGGCTGGTTTCGCTCGCCAGATCGAACAGGGCCTGCGCGTAGCGCTCGCCCACATTCGACGTCTTGGAATCGTCGGCCACTTAAGGTCCCGCCTGGTGTCAATCACTACCGCGACGGAAGGAGGTCCATCGCAGCTAAAGGCTTGATCGCGCTCGGAAAAGCACTTTGGCCGGCGGGGGCGCAAAATCCCCCTGGCCGTCAGCCGCGCGCCTGATAGCACGCACCCTTGTGCATCGCAACCGAAGGGGCGCGGCCGTTTCACTTAAGCTTCGCACGCCGCCGCGCTAGGGTCTGGGACATGACCCAGGGACAGCCTTCCCGCCGCGCCGCCTGCGCCTGCGGCGCCCTTGTCGCCGACTGCGCGGGCGAGCCGACGCGGGTGTCGGTCTGCCATTGCCGCGAGTGCCAGCGGCGCACCGGCTCGGCCTTCGGCGTCGCCTGTTTCTTCCCGGTCGAGGCGGTGACCCTGAGCGGGCCCTCTCATTCTTATACGCGCGGCTCGGACAGCGGCCACGCCCTCACCTTCCACTTCTGCCCGACCTGCGGCGGCACGGTGTGGTGGGTTCCGGAGCGCACGCCGGGCCGCATCGCCGTAGCCCTGGGCGCCTTCGCCGACCCGGACTTCCCGGCTCCGGACAAGGAGGTCTACGAGGAGCACCGCCACGCCTGGGTGGCGGTGGCCGTCTAGGCGACCTCGGCCAGCGCCCACGGCTGCATGGCCGGGCGTTCGCGCAAGGCGCCGTACCAGGCCTCCACCGCCGGCAGGGCGGCGTGCTGAATCGGCGTGCGCTTCCAGCGGTGGGCCGAAAGGCCGAGGACGATGTCCGCCAGGGTGAAGTCGCCGCCGGTCACATAGGCGCCGGTCTTCGCGAGCTGGGCGTCGAGGATCGCCATCGCGCCGTTCCAGGCCTCGGCGCTCTCGGCGATCCGCGCGGGATCGTCGTAGCCGGGGACGCGCCGTGAGAGGGCCTGGAAGGCGTAGCCCCAGGTCTGGTTCAGCTCCGTCGTCTGCCAGTCCATCCATTGATCGACCAAAGCGCGCGCCCGCAGGTCGGCCGGCGAAAGCCGCCCCTCCCGCGCCGCGAGATAGCGGCAGATGGCGTTGCTCTCCCAGAGCGGCCCGGCCTCGTCGATCAGCACCGGCACCAGGCCGTTGGGATTCAGCGCCCGGAACTCCGGCCGGTCGACCGAGGCGAAGCCTTGCCCCCAGTCCTCGCGCTCATAGGCGAGGCCCAGCTCGTCCAGCGTCCACAGGACCTTGCGGACATTGAGCGAGGAGGTGCGCCCCAGGACCCTCAGCATCAGCGGGTCGGGACGATGAGGTATTTCTCGCCGGTGGCCTTCTTGTTGTAGGCGGCGAGGATCGCCGGATCGAGCGCCTGGGCCAGGCTGATCTCGTGGCTGTAGCGGCTGGCGAAGGTGGTCTTCAGGCCGGCGGCGACACGGGCGCGCAGGCGCTGGACGCCTTCCGGCCCGATCTTCGCCAGGAACGGCGTCAAGAGGAACCCGCCCAGGCCCCAGGCGAAGCCGAAGGCGCGGGTCAGCTCGGTCGGGGCGGTGGAGAGGCCGCCATAGATATAGACCTGCTTGTAGGTGTTGGAGCCGTAGCGGCTGTAGGCGCCGCCGGCCGCGTTGGCCGCCTGCTCCATGCCGGTGAGGATCTGGCTGGCCAGCTTGCCGCCGCCGATGGCGTCGAAGGCCAGCGTCGCGCCCGTGGCCTTCAGCGCCTCGACCAGCTGCTCCATGAAGTCCGGCGCGGTGGAATCCAGCACGTACTTCGCGCCGAGGCCGCGAAGCAGGGCCGCCTGCTCGGTCGAGCGCACGATGTTGACGAGGTCCACGCCCTCCTCGAGGCAGAGTTTCACCAGCATCTGGCCGAGATTGGAGGCCGCCGCGGTGTGGACGAGGGCCTTGTGGCCCTCCATCCGCATGGTCTCGACCATGGCCAGCGCCGTCATCGGATTGACGAACGGCGAGGCGCCCTCGGCGGCGGTGACCCCGTCCGGCAGCACCATCAGCTCGGCCGCCTTGGCCACGCGGTACTGGGCGTACATCGACCCGCCCGCCAGGGCGACGGTCTTGCCGAGCAGATCCTTCGCCTCATCGCCCGCCGCGACCACCGTGCCCGCGCCCTCGTTGCCGACCGGCAGGGCCTGGTCGATCCGCGCGGCGATGGCGCGCATGAAGGCCGGCGGGATGTCGAGCTGAGTGACCGGCAGGTCGTGGGTGTCCACCGCCCGGGCGGTGGCCGGATCGGCCGCGCCGATCAGGAGGCCGAGGTCGGAGGGGTTGATGGGCGTCGCCTCGATGCGGATCACCACCTCGTCCGGCGCGGGGTCCGGCACGGGCACGCGGGCCAGCGAAATCTCCAGCACGCCCGACGACTTGGCGTTCGACTGCAGCTGCAGGCCGTCCGCCGGCTTTTCCCCGACCATCACATTATCTCCCGTCCGCTTCGCAAGGCCCTGCGAGGCCCATAGCCCAGGCGCCGCCGCTTGTCGCGACGGCGATGGGTTCCAGATGGCGCTTGCGGCTCAGGGCTGCAACGCCGCCGCTTCCACCCCCAGGGCCCGCATCGCCGCCAGCCGGCCGAAGGCGATGGTCAGCGCCTTGCGCCGGGCCGGCGCCAGCGGCGTGGCCGGCAGGTCGCGGATCACCGCCCCGCCGAAGCCGTCGGCGACGATCAGGCCCGGCTCCTCGGGCAGGATGTGGCGCGGGAACTCCGGCGCCACGGCGAAGGCGAACTGGTCGCAATAGGGCAGGTATTCATGCCATTTGCGGTCCACGCGGAAGTCCTCGAGGCTCGACTTCACCTCGACGATGACGAGATCGCCCTTCTTGCCGAGCGCCATCAGGTCCGCCCGCCGCCCGTTCGGCAAGGTCACCTCGGCCAGGGGCGCATAGCCCAGGCCGACCAACAGGCGCGCCGCCCCGCGGGTGACGGCCTCGGTGGTCTGCGGCCGCGAGACGGTGACGAGGGTGACGGCGACGTCCATGCCGGCACTCTGTTCCGGCTTCGTTCGCGAGTCAAAGACTCCCGCAGGAGCCTATCGTTGCTTCGGGAACACCAGCTTGCCGGTGTCGAAGCCCATGGCCTTGATCTTCTGGACGATGGCGTTGCGCGTCCCCGCGCTCATGTCCGGGCTGCGCGAGAGCAGCCAGACGTAATTGCCGCCGGGGGTGGCCATCACCGCCCAGTCCATCTTGTCGCTGCGGTCGACGATCCAGTACTCCTGGGTCTTCAGCCCGCCGAGGAAGCTCATCTTGAACTTGGCGTTGTTCGAGCCGGGGACGATCTGGCCCTTGGAGGAATAGGTCTTGGCCGGCCCGGTCGGCGAGCCCTGGCGGCAGGTCTGCACCATCGAATAGCCGCCCTTGGCGGCGGACACGAAGCGGTTGGTCGGCGCCTCGCAGTTCTTCTGCATGGAATTCTGGGTGCGCGCGATCTCGTGCCACTGGCCGGTGAAGAAGCTGGCGGCCACCGGCTTGGTCGGCTGCGGGGCCGCGGCCAGGGCCGGGGCGGCGAGAAGCGTCGAAAAAGCCGTCAGGGCGGCCAGGCGAAGGCTCGTCTGGGTCATGAGCGGTCCTACTTTTAAATGCGAAACGTCCGCCGG
>DASPLZ010000221.1:0-2415 GCA_035627295.1 Phenylobacterium sp.
GAAGGCGCCGGGGTGCAGTCGGTGAAGGTCCGCTCGGTGCTGACCTGCGAGACCAAGAACGGGGTCTGCGGCGCCTGCTACGGCCGCGACCTGGCGCGCGGCACCCCGGTGAACATCGGCGAAGCCGTGGGCGTCATCGCCGCCCAGTCGATCGGCGAGCCGGGCACCCAGCTGACCATGCGGACCTTCCACATCGGCGGCACGGCGCAGGTCGCCGAGCAGTCGATCTTCGAGGCCGCCAACGACGGCGTGGTGAAGTTCTCGCCGGGCGCCAACACCGTGGAGGCGCCCGACGGCGACTTGATCGTCATGAGCCGCAACCTGACCCTGACCGTGCAGGTCGACGGCAAGGACCGTGAGTCCTACAAGCCGCCGTACGGCGCCCGCCTGAAGGTGAAGGACGGGGCCAAGGTCAAGCGCGGCACGCGCCTGGCCGACTGGGACCCGTACTCCACGCCGATCATCACCGAAGTGGCCGGCCGCGTGCGTTACGAGGACCTGGTGGAGAACGTCTCCTTCCGCGAGGAAGCCGACGAGGCCACCGGCATCTCCAACCGCGTGGTCATCGACTGGCGCGCCTCCACCAAGGGTTCGGACCTGCGTCCGGCCATGGCGGTGATCGACGCCGATGGCGCCTACAAGCGCCTGTCGAACGGCGGTGAAGCCCGACTGCTGCTGCCCGTGGGCGCGATCCTCTCCGTCGGCGACGGCGACGAGGTGAAGGCCGGCGAGGTGCTGGCGCGGATCTCCACCGAGAGCGCCAAGACCCGCGACATCACCGGCGGTCTGCCCCGCGTGGCCGAACTCTTCGAAGCCCGCCGTCCGAAGGACTGCGCGGTGATCGCCGAGATGGACGGCCGCGTCGAATTCGGGCGCGACTACAAGAACAAGCGCCGCATCAAGATCACCCCGGAAGAGGGTGAGGCGGTCGAGTTCCTGATCCCGAAGGGCAAGCACATCACCGTCCACGACGGCGACACCATCCGCAAGGGCGAGTACATCATCGACGGCAACCCGGATCCGCACGACATCCTGCGCATCCAGGGCATCGAGGCGCTGGCCGACTTCCTGGTCGACGAGATCCAGGACGTCTACCGGCTGCAGGGCGTGCCGATCAACGACAAGCACATCGAGACGATCGTGCGTCAGATGCTGCAGAAGGTGGAAATCCTCGATCCGGGCGACACCGGCCTGATCAAGGGCGATCACCTGGACAAGGTCGAGGTCGACGAGGAGAACGCCAAGGCCGAGGCCCGCAAGGGCGGTCGCCCGGCGATCACCCAGCCGGTGCTGCTCGGCATCACCAAGGCCTCGCTGCAGACGCGCTCGTTCATCTCGGCCGCGTCGTTCCAGGAGACCACCCGCGTGCTCACCGAAGCCTCTGTCCAGGGCAAGACCGACACCCTGGAAGGGCTGAAGGAGAACGTGATCGTGGGCCGCCTGATCCCGGCGGGCACCGGCTCGTACCTGCGCGGCCTGCAGCGCATCGCCGCCAAGCGCGACGAGCAGCTGACCGCCCAGCGCGCCGAGACCATGGAGCCCCTGCCGGCGGAAATCGCCGCCGAGGCGGAAGCCGAAACGGTCTAGGGTCTGGCCTCAGTCCGAGTAAGCGAACGGCCCGGGAGCGATCCCGGGCCGTTTTGCCGTGCGGGACTCGCGAGACGGATACTCGCGGGACATTGCGGGATGAGGCGGGGCACCCGCCCCATTCCGCTCATCCCCGCGAAGGCGGGGACCCAGGTTTTTTTGGCTCAGTCCGGAAACGCCAGCGCCCTTCGATAAAACACCTGGGTTCCCGCCTTCGCGGGAATGAGCGGAGACCGGGAGGCCTACATTCGCGGCCCCAGCTCCCCCGGCCCCTGCGGCGTCGCTATGCCCGGCGGCACGTTCGCGCGCTTGTACTGATAGTCCCGACGCTTCTTCGCCGCCGCCCGGTCGAAGTCGGCGCGCTTCTCCTTGCCGATCGCCGCCTCCAGGAACGGCGCGTCCTTCGCCCCCTTGCCGAAGCGCTCGTCGCAGGCGTCCCGCTCGGCCTGGGTGAGCCCCGCCGCGTCCCGGTTGGCGCATCCTGGCGATCGCGCCCGGAAGGCCTTGCGGATCAGGTCCTCGCCCTCGACGTCGAAGCCGGACGGAGCGGGCGGCGCCGACGATGGCGCGGCCGGCGACGGCGCCCTCGGCACATAGAGCGGCGCCACTGCGCTCGGCCTGGGCGCGGGACGGATGAACCGGGGCCGCGGCGCGGGCGAGGGCGCGGCCGGCTGGTCGCTCGGCGGGCGCAGCAACTCCACCGTGAACACCGGCTCGTCGTAGGTCGCAAAGCGCAGCGTCGGCGCGGCCAGCAGCAGCAACGCCGCGAACAGCCCCGCATGCGCCAGCGTCACCGCCGCCAGGAGGACGCCCCGCCGCCGCGCGATC
>DASPLZ010000222.1:0-11769 GCA_035627295.1 Phenylobacterium sp.
CCGGCCGCGAGGGCAGCTCCACCTTGGCGCCGCGCGCCAGGGTCGAGAGCCGCCAGAGCCAGCGGGAGGGCACCGCCGGCGCCCCCTCGCGGCGCTCGGACTGCAAGAGCACCACCTCCGGCGCCGAGGCGGCCTGGGCGAAGTCGTGCGCCGAGAGGCCCAGCCGGCGTTCCGGCGAGGGCAGGCCCAGCGCCTCGCGCATGGGCCGGGAGAGGAACGGGTCGGCGGCGCCGGGGCGAGGCCAGACGCCCTCCTCCAGCCCGCCGAGCACCAGCCGGTCGGCCTGCACCATGCGCGCCTCCAGGGCCCCGAGGATGCGCAGGCGCGGATGGGTGGCGACGGCCGGATGCAGGGCCTGGCGCTCCACCAGCCGCTCGAAGAGCTCGGCGAAGGCGAGCGGCGTGACCTCCGGCAGGCCCTGCCCCTCGTGGACCAGGGCCGAGATGAGGGCCGAGGCCGCCGAGCCGCCGGGGCCGGCCCAGAGGTCGCCGACCGCGCCATCCGCGTCGGCGGCGAGGGCTTCCAGCGTCTCCGCCAGGGCCCGGGCGGCCTCGGCGGCGGTGGCCGTGCCGCCGGCGTAGGGGCGCGCCAGGCGCTCGATCGCCGTCCGCAGGGCGCCCAGCGTCTCGGCCGCCTGCGGCGGGGCGGGATGCTCCTCCGGAAGGGCGAGCCGCGCGAGGATCGCGTCCCATGACCGAGGCCGAGGCCCGCGCAGCCCCCAGCGCTCCAGGGCGGGCAGGCCGACGGCGCGCACCTCGTCGGGCAGGCCGAGCCGCACCAGGGGGCTCTTGGCCAGGGCCAGCAGGGTCTGCGGCGACTTCGGATCGGCCGCCGCGCGGGCGGCGAGCACCGCCAGGCGCCCCGCCGCGCTGGCGGAGAGCGGCTCGCCGGCCGAGGAGTCCGGGATCACGCCCCAGCGGGCCAGGTGCGCGCAGGTGCGGCGGATCAACCCCTGGTCCGGCGTCACCAGGGCGGCGGTGCGGCCCGGCGTCTCCAGGGTCTCGCGCAGCAGCAGGGCGGCGGCGAGGCCGGCCTCCTCCTCGTGCCGGGCGACGATGAGGCTGAGGCCGGCCAGGCCCGCGGCGATGGGGTCGGCGTCCTTGGACTCGGCGCGCAGGTCGGCGATCACGCTCGGCCAGTCGGCGGTGGAGTCCGGCGGGCGCAGGGCCTCGTTGATCACCCGGCGGCGCCAGCGGCCGGCCGCGTCGGGCGCGGCGGAGGCCGGCCAGCCGTCGACGTCCGCGCGGGCGACGCCGTTGCGGTCGAGCAGCCGCTTCAGCGCCGCCTGCGGGTGGCCGTCGTCGATCTCCTCCCAGGCCGACTGGGCGAGGCTGTCGTCCAGTCCCGGCAGCACCACCGCGCCGCGGTCGGCCCGCGCCACCACGCCCAGCAGGGCCGAGGCCGCCGGCGCCGTGCCGGTCGAGCCGGCGGCGATCAGCACGCCTGCCGGCGGGTGGGCGTCCCATTGCTCGGCGAGCCGGCGCAGGAGGGCCGCGCGGCGCTGGTTGACGTCGACGAGGCCAAGCTCGCCCAGCCGGTCGTCCCAGGCCACCAGGGCGCTCTCGATCAGCTGGCGCGAGCCCTCCCAGTGGGCGGCGAGATCCAGATCGACCAGGCCCTCCAGCCGCCCGAGGGGATCGACCTCCTCGATGTGCAGGGTGTCGAACAGCGTCCCCAGCGCCTCGGCCAGCTCCAGGGCGGCGGGGGCGTCGAGCGGGCGGCCGAGCTTCTCCGAAACCTGGGCGGCCACCCCGATCAGCTCGAAGCGTCGGCGCAGCGGGTCGATGGCCGGCGGCAGGTCGAGGGCGAGGTCGCCGGGTTCGAACGGCGGCTCGCCCTCCTCAAGGTCGCCGAGCGGGCGGATCTGCGGCGGCAGGAGCGCCCGGCCGCCGGCGGCGCGCACGAAGGCCTCGGCGAGCGCCCGGGCGGCCCTGCGGTTGGGCGTGAGGATCACCGCCTCGGCCAGGGCTTCGGGCGAAAGGTCCGCGGTCAGCCCCGCCGCCAGGTCGTCGAGGAAGGGCCGGTGGGCCGGGATCGAGAACCACCGCGGCGCGGGGCGATCGAAGAGCCCGCTCAAGCCAGCCGCGCCTCCGCCGCTTTTAACATCTCGGGATCGCTGACGTGCAGCGCGAAGCCTTCCATCACCGCGCCGTAGAGCCGGCCTTCGGCGGCCAGCCGCTTCCAGATGGGGACGATGGAGAAGCTTCCCTCGCCGGCCACGATCTGCGGCTTCAGGAGCTGCACCCCGATGTTCACATAGGGCGGCATGGGGTCGACAGCGTTGGAATGGGTCAGCCGGCCCTCGGCGTCGCGCTCGAAACCCTCCGGGCGCTCGAAGCCGATGGAGCGGCCGCGTTCGGCGAGCAGCACGGCGATGTCCATGCGCTCGGGGTCCCAGAGATCGGCGAGGGATTTCAGCGCCGGCGTCGCGCCCTCGATCCAGGGCACGTCGATGTTGGCGACGAAGATCGGGGCCTCCCCCAGCAGGTGGGCGGCGTGGGCGATGCCGCCGCCGGAGTCCAGCAGGCCGGCGCGTTCGTCGGAGATCAGGATGCGCAGGTCCCCCTTCCGCCCCGACAGGTGACGCTCCACGTCGTCGGCGAAGTGGTGGACGTTGACCACGGCGGTCTCGACGCCGGCCTCGGCGAGGCGGTCGAGGGTGTGGTCGATCAGGGCGCGGCCGGCGACCTCGACCAGGGCCTTGGGCCGGTCGTCGGTCAGCGGGCGCATGCGGGTGCCGAGGCCGGCGGCCAGCACCATGGCGGTCTTCGGGGCGGCGCTCACGCCCGGGTCTCCGGCGGCAGGTGGCGGTCGAACCAGGCCTTCAGGCCGGCGAGCTGCGGGTCCTCAAGGTTGCGCTCCAGGTAGCGCCAGGTGCGCGGCATGAAGGCCCTGTACTGCTCACGCCCCAGCAACGCCTGGCGGGCGAAGACCCGGCCGAGAATGCGCGCAGCGTTGGAGGCGGCGAGCGCGCGATAGTCGGCGAGGAAGGCGTCTCGATCCAGATGCGGCCGGGCGGCGAGGTAGCGGTCCAGCATGGCCGCCTCCAGCTCGGGAGAGACGTCGCGGCGGGCGTCCTGCAGGAGGTGGGTCAGGTCCCAGGCGGGGTGGGCCCGCACCGCGTCCTGGAAGTCGAGCAGGCCGACGCGGGCGGCGCCCGCCCGCTCCGGCAGCCAGATGAGGTTCTGGGCGTGATAGTCGCGGTGGGCGAAGGCGTCGGCCCCGGCCTCGCCGCGGGCGAACACCGGCGCCCAGAGGTCGCGCCACTCGGCGGCGGCGGCCTCGCCGAAGGCCGGCAGCTGCGCGAACTGCGGCCAGAATTCCAGGAAAGTGTCGGTCCCGGTCGCCAGCGCCAGGCGGTCGTAGCTGAGCAGCGGCCAGCTCTCGCCGTCGGCGTCGAGCCGCTCCGGCGGCGGCGCCTGGTGCAGGCGGGCGAGCACATCGACGGCGGCCTCGTAGAGCGGCGTCTCGTCCGCGCCGGCGGCGATCCTGGTGGCGAAGAGGTCGTCGCCAAGGTCCTCCAGCACCGCCAGGCCCGCGGCGCTGTCGTGGGCGAGGATGCGCGGCGCCGAGAGGCCCTGCGCCCGCAGCCAGCCGGCCACGGTCACGAAAGCTTCGATGCGGCCGGCGGCGAGGCGGCTCATGGCGTTGTAGCCGGAGGCGATGCGCTCTTGCTCGGTGGCGTCCGGCGGGCATGGACTGGTCTCGGCCTGCGGCGGCTGGTCCATCAGGATCAGGGCCGAGCCGTCCGGGGCGGTCAGGCGTTCGTAGACGCGGGTCGAGGCGTCGCCGGCCAGCTTGACGCGCGGGGCGCCCGCCAGGCCGTGCGCGGCCAGGAACTCGGCCTTCTGCGCCTCACGCTCCATAGTCGATCGCCCGTCCTTCCCATGCGCCGTGGCCGGTGAGCCGCGCGCGCCGCGATTCGCCGTCGAAGGCGAGGTCTATATCCAACCGGTCGGGGGGAAGGCGACTCTCCAGGCGCTCGGGCCACTCGATCAGCGCCGCGCCCTCAGCGAGGGCCTCCTCCAGGCCGATCTCGTAGGCTTCGTCCGCCGAGGCCAGGCGGTAGAGGTCGAGGTGGGCGATGGGAAGGCCGTCCGCTTCGTAGGTCTGGATCAGGGTGAAGGTCGGGCTCGGGACCTCCTCGTCCGGCGTGGTGCGGGCGCGGATCAGGCCCCGGGCCAGGGTCGACTTGCCGGCGCCCAGGGGGCCGGAGAGGCATACCGCCTCGCCGGCGGCCAGCGCCCGGCCGACCGAGGCGCCGAGGCGCGCCGTCGCCGCCTCGTCGTCGAGGCGGAACTCGCCCTCGGCGAGGATCACGCGAACGGCCTGTCGGGAAAGGACGGCAGCACGTCCTCGATATAGGCCTTGATGCGCTCGGAGACCTCGCCGGCGTCGCCCGCCAGGGCCTCCGGCGGGATCAGCGGTCCGGCCTGCAGGGCGAAGCGGCGGCCGCGCTTGTTGAGCAGCTCGTGGAAGAGGGTGATGTCGCGCAGTTCGCCGGAGACCTTGTCGAACAGGTGGAAGAGCGTCGAGCGGGGACCGGAGAGGTGCACCGGCAGCACCGGCGCCTCGTACTTGCGGGCGATGGAGACGGCGCTCGCCATCCACTCCGGGTCGCGCAGGACGCCATCCCGCATCCGTGCGAGGCGCCCGGCGGGGAAGATCGCCAGCGCCCGTTCGGCCTCCATGGCCTCGCGGGTGAGCTGCAGGGTGAGGCGCGTGCGCTCGCGGGTGCGCTTCGCCTCCACCCACTCCACCGGGATCAGCACCTCGTCGAAGCGCGCCGCGACGCGGTGGGCGTCGGAGTTGGCGTAGAAGCAGATGTCGGGGCGTAGCGGCTTCACCGCGTCGTAGAGGGCGATCCCGTCGGCGATGCCGGTGGGGTGGTTGGCGATGATCACCACGCGGCCCTGGCCAGGCAGGTGCTCCAGGCCGGCCGCGCCGACCTTCAGCGACAGCAGGTCCGAGACCACATCCAGCGCCTGGCCGCCGGGCAGGGGCGCGATCCGGTCGGCCATGCGGCGGGCCTTGCCGTAGCTGAGGATCGCGTAGAGCGCCGGTCGCAGGAACGGCCAGGCCCAGGAGCGCGAGAGGGTCGGCGCGCGCTCGGCGATCAGCACATCGACGATATGGTCCCTGGACCGGCCGGCGGCCGGGGTCGCCAGGGTCGAGGCGAACGTCATGCGCCGCAGTTTGGACCGGCCCGCCGAGGCGCGGCAAGCGGCTCGCCTCGGCGGGCGGTTTATGGTCAAGCTCGCGGCCTGAACCGGCGGGTGTGGGGCGCGTTCCCGCAAGAGGCCGCGCGAGGAGGCGTAGAGCGATGGGCAAGTTCAAGCTGTGGGCGGCGATCGCCCTGGTCGTCCTGGTGGTCGGCGGCGGGCTCTACGCCTGGTGGGCGACGGACCTGCGCTGGCGACCCAAGACCATCGACCGCAACCAGGCCGAGATCGCCCGGCTGGTGGAGGAGGCCGGCTGGGTCTCGCCCGGGCGCACGGGCCCCAAGCTCTACATGATCGGCTTCCGCTCCTGCCCCGACTGCATCCGCTTCAAGGAGGAGGAGTTCCCGGCCCTGCACGCGGCCAATGTCGACACCCGGGTGATCGAGATCGCCCGGGCCGATGTGAACGGCCTCTCCAAGTCCTCGCCGGCCGAGCGGGCGACGGTGGCGCAGCTGTGGCTGACCCGTAGCTGGGGCCTCTTCGAGCGCTGGAGCGCCGTGCCGCCGGAGGCCTGGACCGCGCCCGGCGTGCCGCCGGCGGACGGCGATGCGGCCCGTACGGCGGTGGTCGAGGCGGGGCGCACCCTGGTGAAGGACCTGCAGCCGCTCCTGAAACAGAACGGGATCAACTTCGCCTATCCGACGCTGATCTGGTGGACGGCGGACGGCAAGATGAAGGCCTGCGCCTGCGAGAAGCGCGAGACCTACCGGTTCGTGCGCAAGGACCTTGGGGTGGAGAGCTGAGGCCCACCAGCCGCTCATCCCCGCGAAAGCAGGGACCCAGGTGTTTTATCCAAGGGCGCTGGCTTTTCCGGTCTGACCAAAAAAGCCTGGGTTCCCGCTTTCGCGGGAACGAGCGGAAAACGGTTAGTGCTGGCTCTCCGGCATCTTCACGATCAGGCCGTCCAGCTCGTCGCTCACCTTGATCTGGCAGGAAAGGCGGCTGTTCTCCTCGACGCCCTCGGCGAAGTCGAGCATGGACTCCTCCATGGCCGAGCGCTCGCCGGTCTTGGCCAGCCAGTCCTCGCCCTGCACATAGACGTGGCAGGTGGCGCAGGCGCAGGCGCCGCCGCAGTCGGCGTCGATGCCGGGGATGTTGTTCTTCACCGCGCCTTCCATCACCGAAAGGCCGTTCTTCACGTCGACGACGTGCTCGGTCCCGTCGAACTCGATGTAGGTGATCTTCGCCATATGTTCCCCCGGCGGCCTCTGTTAAGCGCCGACTTCCTTCATTGATACTGAGGTGTCGGCGAGCTTGTCACGCGACACCGGCTTACGGTTCAAGATGAATTGCTTGCCGGCCATGAACTCCGGCGGCGCGTTCACCGCCTCGACGGCCTGGATCTGGTCGCCCTTGAGGTGGAAGACCGCGAACTTGGCGCTGGCCGGATCGCCGCGCAGGACCGTGGCGTCCGCCTCGAACGGCAGGCCGGCCATCTGCAGCTTCAGATCGTACTGGTCCGACCAGTTCCAGGGCGCCTCGGGCGCCGGCGGCGGGCGGTCGCAAATGATGGCGGCGGCCTGACGGGCCTGCTCCAGGGCGTTCTGCACGCTCTCCAGGCGGAACATGCGGTCGTAGATCGGCAGCGGCCGGTGAGTGACGTCGCCGATGGCGAAGATCGCCGGGTCGGCGGTGCGGGCGGTGTCGTCGACCACGACGCCGCGGGCGGTCTCCAGGCCCGCGTCGGAGGCCAGCTCGTCGTTGGGAATGGCCCCGACCCCGACCACGGCCACGTCGCAGGCGATGGTCCGCCCGTCGCCCAGCTTCACGCCGGTGAGCCTGCCGCCCTCGCCGGCGAAGCCGCCGACATTGGCTCCCAGCTCGAACGAGACGCCGCGCCCCTTGTGGTAGTCGGTGACGAAGGTCGAGAGCGCCGGGCAGGCCACGCGGGCCAGCACCCGGGCCTCGCGCTCGATCACCACCGCCTCGGCGCCGAGCGCGCGGGCGGAGGCGGCGACCTCCAGGCCGATATAGCCGCCACCGACCACGGCGACCCGCTTGCCGGGGCCGACGCGGTGCTTCAGCGACTCGGCGTCGGCGGCGGTGCGCAGCACCATGACCCCGTCGAGATCCGCGCCCTCGACCGCCAGGCGGATGGCCCGGGCGCCGGTGGCGATGATCAGGTGGTCGTAGGCGAGCCGCGAGCCGTCGCTGAGCTCGACGACCCTGGCGTCGCGAACGATCCGCATCGCCGCGACATTGGCGCGAAAGTCGATGTCGTTCTCGGCGTAGAAGCTCTCCGGCCGCAGGGCCAGGGCCTCGCCATCGGCCTCGCCCTTCAGCCAGGCCTTGGAGAGCGGCGGGCGCTGATAGGGCGCAAGCGGCTCGTCGCCGACCATGATGACATGGCCGTCGTAGCCGAACTGGCGCAGCAGCGCGGCGGCCGAGCCGCCGGCGTGTCCCGCCCCGAGGATGACGACGTTTCCACCCATCAGCTTCCCCGATGCGAAATTATGACGCCGGCGTCAACTTCGCCTTACGTCAGATGGTGCGTTCGACCAGCATCTTCTTGATCTCGGCGATGGCCTTGGCCGGATTGAGGCCCTTCGGGCACACCTGGGCGCAGTTCATGATCGTGTGGCAGCGATAGAGCTTGAAGGGGTCCTCCAGCGCGTCGAGCCGCTCGCCGGTCGCCTCGTCGCGGCTGTCGATGATCCAGCGGTAGGCGTGCAGCAGGGTGGCGGGGCCCAGGTACTTCTCGCCGTTCCACCAGTAGCTCGGGCAGGAGGTGGTGCAGCAGGCGCAGAGGATGCACTCGTAGAGGCCGTCGAGCTTCTCGCGGTCCTCGGGGGTCTGCTTCCACTCCTTCTGCGGCTCCGGGGTCTCGGTGTGCAGCCAGGGCTCGATGGAGGCGTACTGGGCGTAGAAGAGGGTCAGGTCCGGCACCAGGTCCTTGACCACCGGCTGCGAGGGCAGCGGGCTGATCGCCACCACCTTGCCGGGCTCTTCCTCCCAACCGCGGGTGCAGGCCAGCGTATTGCGCCCGCCGATGTTCATGGCGCACGAGCCGCAGACGCCCTCGCGGCAGGAGCGGCGGAAGGCCAGGGTCGGGTCCATGGTGTTCTTGATGTGGATCAAGACGTCCAGGACCATCGGGCCGCAGGCGTCCACGTCGACGTCATAGGTGTCCCAGCGCGGATTGGCGCCGTTCTCGGGATCATACCGGTAAACCTTGAAGGTCTTCACCCTCTTGGCGCCCGCGGGGGCGGGATGGTGGCGGCCGGCAGTGACCGTGGAGTTCTTGGGAAGCGTCAGCTGGACCATCAGACCTTGGCCTTGGGTGTCTCATTGCCGGCGAACTGGCCGTACCAGTCCACGCGGCGGGTGAAGTACATGACCGCGGCGATCGCCGCGAAGCTGGTGAGCGCGCCGATCAGGAGGGCGAAGTCCTCCAGCCGCATCAGCACGTAGATGAGGGCGTAGAGCGCCGCGAAGGCCACAAGCGCGATGAGGCCCTGCCGGCGGCTCTCGAAGGTCCAGCCGGCGTAGGCGGAGATGAGCGCCACGGTGGCGGTGGCGGCGATGGCGAACCCGGCGTCGAAGCCGGTGTGCTCGGCGATGGAGAGCAGCAAGAGGTAGAAGATGATCTGCGCCAGGCCGATCAGCACGTACTGCGCCGGGTGCACGCGGCGCCCTTGGGTGGTCTCGAACAGGAAGTAGGCCAGGAAGACCAGGCCGATGAACATCGGCGCGTACTTCAAGGAGCGCGCCACCGACTGGTAGGGATTGGCCGGCTCGACGAAGGAGACGCCGAGCGCGGTCTGCCCCAGCCGCTGCAGGGCGTCGGTCAGGCCCTCTGCCGGGACGCCGCGGGCGATGAAGGGCACGCTCCACTCGGCGGTGAAGCCTTCGTCGGTCACCTGGCGCTTCACGGGTAGGAACCCGCCGTCGAAACTGGGGTGGGGCCAGTCGCCCCTGGCGGTGAAGGTGGTGGTCTTGCCCCAGGCCAGCACGGCCAGCCGCTGGGCGCCGGAGAACTTCAGCGTAGCGGTGGCGTCGAACCGGCCGGTCGGGGTGGCGATGCCCGCGGCGGGGGCGCCGAAGAAGCGCATGTTCGGATCGCCCGCGCCGCGCATCGGCGGGCTGTTGGGATTGCTCTGCAGGCTGACGTCGGAGAGTGAGGAGGCCGGGGCCAGCGGCAGGGTCTGGCCCGCGACCTGCAGCACCACGTCGGCCTGTGCGCCGCGGGCGTCGGAGGCGCCGATCAGGAACTCGGCCCGCTCCCAGTCCAGCACCGCGCCGGACGGGACCTTGGCGGCGGACTCGGCGAGATCGAAGCGGGAGGCGAAGGTCAGGTCCGCCTGCCAGACCGGCACCTTGAAGAGCGAGCGCGTGCGCACCTCCGAGCGGGAGGCGGCGGTGGCCGTCGCCTGGGTCGGGAAGATCAGGAAGACGCCGCGCTGCGAGGGCTCGGTGGGCGCGGCGGGCGGGGCGACATAGGGCACCGACAGGACCGGCCCGATGAAGGTCTGCGGCCCGCCGACCATGCCGCCCACCTCGCGCGCCACCTGGTCGGCGCGGTTGGTGCGCTCGGACAGGAGGCCGAAGACGAAGAGCGCCGGGATGCTCATCAGCAGCGCGAGCAGGCAGACCAGCAGCAGCTTCAGGCCCATGGAGCGGGCCGGGATCCGGGCGGCGAGGGCGTCGGGCTGCGTCTGGGCCATCGGGCGGGCCTACCGGAACGCGTGCATGATGATGCGCCCGCGCTTCCACGACTGCTTGTGGAAGGGGGTCGGGGCGATCTCGAAGCGGGAAAAGCCCAGCTCCTGCAGCATGGTGGTCAGGCAGAGCTTGTTGGGCGCCCAGTAGTTGGTCGGGTCGTCATTGAGCTCGTAGCGCTTGTAGTAGCGCATCACCGGCCAGGGGATCAGGTCGAAGGCCGTCTCGGTCTCGACGATCAGGCATTCGCCGGTCACGGCGGCCATCCGCTCCAGGCAAACGAGCGGGTCCTTCACGTGGTAGAGGACGCCCAGGAACAGCACCACGTCGAACTGGCCGCCGATCGCCTCCGGCGTGATGTCCGGCACGTCGATCTCCAGTTCCTCGACCTTGGAGCCGTGCTTGAACTTGGCGTAGTCGAAGCCGCGCTTGTCGGCCCAGCCGGGGCCGTTCCAGCAGAAGTGGTCGGTGGCTAGCACCCGCGCCGCCCCCCGCCGCTCGGCCTCGAAGGACTGGAAGCCGTCCCAGGCCCCGACGTCGAGCACGCTCTTGCCGGCCATGCCGAAGCGATGGACCACGTCGGCTTCCGCCTGCAGCACGTTCAGCGGCTTGATGCCCTTGATCTGCTCGCCATCGGGGAAGACGTGCGAGTGGAAGAACTCGGCGTCGTTCGGCCGGGGCGGCGCGGTGATCGGCGAGGCGTCGTCCATCAATACACGCGCGCCTTCGGCGGGATGTAGGCGATGTCGTTGGTCAGGGTGTAGCTGTGCACCGGGCGGTAATCGATGGCCACCTTGCCGGTGGCGTCGTCGAACCACGCCAGGGTGTGCTTCATCCAGGTCTCGTCGTCGCGCTCGGCGAAGTCCTCGCGGGCGTGGGCGCCCCGGCTCTCCGTGCGGTTGGCCGCGCCGTTCACCGTGACGATGGCCTGGCCGACGAGGTTGTCGAACTCCAGGGTCTCGACGAGGTCGGTGTTCCAGATCAGGCCGCGGTCGCTGACCGCGATGTCGCCCCGCTTGGCCTGCACCGCCGCCAGCCGCTCGACGCCGGACTGCAGGGCCGGGCCGTCGCGGAAGACGGCGGCGTCTTCCTGCATGGCGCGCTGCATCTCCAGCCGCAGGGCCGCGGTCGGGGTGCCGCCGGCGGCGTTGCGCAGGCGGTCGAAGCGGGCGAGGTGGCCGTCAGTCCACTCGTCCTTCAGCTCCGGCTGGGTCGCCCCGGCGGTCAGCTTGTCAGCGCAGCGCAGGGCGGCAGAGCGGCCGAACACCACCAGGTCGATCAGGCTGTTGGAGCCCAGGCGGTTGGCGCCGTGCACGGAAACGCAGGCCGCTTCCCCCACCGCCATCAGGCCGGGGACCACCTTGTCCGGGTCCTCGCCCTGCTTGGTCACGACCTCCGAGTAGAAGTTCGTGGGGATGCCGCCCATGTTGTAGTGCACGGTCGGCAGCACCGGGATCGGCTCCTTCGTCACGTCGACGCCGGCGAAGATCTTGGCGCTCTCGGAGATGCCCGGCAGGCGCTCGGCCAGCACCTTGGGATCGAGGTGATCCAGGTGCAGGTGGATGTGGTCCTTGTTGGGCCCCACCCCCCGGCCCTCGCGGATCTCCAGGGTCATGGCGCGGCTGACCATGTCGCGGGGGGCCAGGTCCTTCACGGAGGGCGCATAGCGCTCCATGAACCTTTCGCCCTCGGAATTGGTGAGGTAGCCGCCCTCGCCCCGCGCACCCTCGGTGATCAGGCAGCCGGCGCCGTAGATCCCCGTCGGGTGGAACTGCACGAACTCCATGTCCTGCAGCGGCAGGCCGGCGCGCAGGACCATGCCGTTGCCGTCGCCGGTGCAGGTGTGGGCGCTGGTGCAGGAGAAGTAGGCCCGGCCATAGCCGCCGGT
>DASPLZ010000223.1:0-2256 GCA_035627295.1 Phenylobacterium sp.
AAGAATGCCGCCCAAAATAGCCAAAAGATGGTGGCGATGGCGACCGGCGGGCCGGCGGCCATCACCAGGTGGGAAATCAGCGCGCCCGGCCGCGGCCGCCAGGGATCGCGCAGGCTGATCAGCTTGCGCGGCAGGCCGAGGGCCTTGGCCTCGCCGGCGATGCGCTCGGCCTCGAGCTGCGCCGGGCCGGTGGATTGGGCGCGGACCTGCCGGGCCAGGGCGAAGGCCAGGGCGGGGTTGCGTCCTTCAAGGAAGGCCGAGGCGTTGAACAGCGCCAGGCGGTGGTCGGACTGGCGGGTCCCGGTGCCGCCGCTGGCGTTGAGCCCGATGCAGACGACGGTGAGCATCGGCCCGAACGGGGCCCACCAGCCGGCCAGGGCCGCGAGGCCCGAGGCGCGGAGCCCGGCGGCCTCGGCGCAGGCCGAGCAGAACACCCCCTCGTGCTTGTCGATGCGGCTCCAGATCACATAGCTCGCCACAGAGCGGAAGGTGCGCAGGCGCGGCTGGGCGGTGGGGCGACCGCAGTCCGAACAGACGATCGGCCGCTTGCGCACCGCCTCGCGCGGCGGCGGCCGCGTGGAGCGCGAGCGCTCCGCGTCGTAGCGGGCGCGGCGCTCGGAGTCGCTGAGCGCCCCATAGGCCTCCGTAAGCCGTTGAAAGCGCTCGACAGCGCCGTCGTCGGGGTTCTGGTCGGGGTGCCAGCGACGGGCCAGCCGACGGTAAGCCGCGCGGATGGCTTCGCCATCGGCGTCGTAATCGACCTCCAGCACCCGATAGTAGTCCAGCACAGCAGCGATTACCCCAGGCTCCGATCAGATTACCTCTGCCACGACAACTGACAAGCGTGAGCATAACTACTCAAGTTTTGACGGTGAAGCTTGTTAGGATGCCTTAACGTCGATTAACGACACTTTATAGACACGCTTCCAGAGAACAATTCCTTGGGCTACACTCATAACTAGGCGTGTGGGGGTGATCTGAATGTCGTTCTGGGAATCCTCGCATGACCGCCCGACTCATCGCGATCCTCACCTCCCTCGCCCTTGGATTTTCGGTCTGCGCCGGCCAGGCCGCGGCCCAGACCTTCGCCCCGACGGAGGCGGCTCTCCCGGCGGCTAGGGTCGAGGCCGCCCTCGAAGACTACCGGATCGGCCCGTTCGACAAGCTGACGATCAACGTCTTCCAGGTGAAGGATCTGACCCTCGACGAGGTGCAGGTCGACGCCAGCGGCCAGATCCTGCTGCCGCTGATCGGCCAGGTGGCGGCGGGCGGCAAGTCGACGCGCGAACTCTCCAAGGAGATCGCCGGCAAGCTCGCCGAGCGATACCTGCAGAACCCCCAGGTTTCGGTGCTGGTGAAGGAAGCGGCCAGCCAGAAGGTGGCCGTCGAAGGCGCGGTGATGGAAGCGGGGGTCTTCCAGCTCAAGGGCCGCACCAGCCTCCTGCAGGCCGTCGCCATGGCCAAGGGGCCGCACCCCAACGCCGACCTGAAGCGCGTCGCGGTGTTCCGGGACGTCGACGGCCAGCGGATGGCGGCCGTCTTCAACCTCAAGGCCATCCGCAAGGGCAAGGCGGAGGATCCGCAGATCCTCGGCAACGACGTGGTCGTGGTGAACAGCTCCGCCCTCAAGGGGGGCATCCGCGAGCTGGTCCGCTCCCTGCCCGCCCTCGGCATCTTCGCCGTCTTCTAGTTCTCCCAGAGCCTTCCCCTCCCCAGCCCTCCCAACTTGCGAGCAGGACATGGCAATAAGCAGTCCGGACGAACGGCGCGGACGCGACCCCCGCAGGGGCGGTCTCGCCCTGGCGCGAGCGAACGCCGTCACCCAGGCGCGCGCGCCGCAGCAATGGCCCGCCGAATGGAGCCCGGAACGCGAGAAGGACCAGCGCGACTTCGATCTGGCCCACTACTGGCAGATCATCTGGAAGCACCGTCTGCTGATCGCGGCGGCCATGGTGGTGAGCCTGGCGCTCGGCGCGGCGGTCACGCTGCTCACCACCCCGGTGTTCACCGCCACGACGACCCTCCAGATCGACCGCGAGGCGGCCAAGGTGGTCGAAACCGAGGACCAGCCCTCGCCGGACCAGACCGTGGTCGGCCCGGAATTCTTCGAGACCCAGTACGGCCTGCTGAAGAGCCGGTCCCTGGCCGAGCGCGTCGTCCAGGAACTGGGCCTGACGCGGTGGACCCCCTTCCTCGAGGCCGCCGACGTCGAGCGGCAGAGCGGGGCCCGCGGCCAGCGCCAGCTGCAGCACGACA
>DASPLZ010000224.1:0-6636 GCA_035627295.1 Phenylobacterium sp.
AGGCCAGGCAGGTTGCGCACGTCGTAGAAGTTCTTCAGTGCGGCGCTCAACAGTTCCTTCTTGAGCCCGGGGAAGTGCACCTGCACGATGTCCTTCATCGTTTCGGCGTCGGGGAAGCGGATGTAGTGGAAGAAGCAGCGGCGCAGGAAGGCGTCCGGCAGCTCCTTCTCGTTGTTCGAAGTGATGATCACCACCGGGCGGATCGCCGCCTTGATGGTCTCGTTGGTCTCGTAGACGTAGAACTCCATCCGATCGAGCTCCTGCAGGAGGTCGTTGGGGAATTCGATGTCGGCCTTGTCGATCTCGTCGATCAGCAGCACCGGGCGCTTCTCGGCGGTGAACGCCTCCCAGAGCTTGCCCTTTTTGATGTAGTTCTTGACGTCCTTCACCCGCTCGTCGCCGAGCTGGCTGTCGCGCAGGCGGGTGACCGCGTCGTACTCATAGAGGCCCTGGTTGGCCTTGGTGGTCGACTTGATGTGCCAGGTGATCAGCTCCGCATCGAGCGCCTTGGCCACCTCGTAGGCCAGCACGGTCTTGCCGGTGCCGGGCTCGCCCTTGATCAGCAGCGGGCGCTCCAGCGCGATCGCGGCGTTGACCGCGACCTTCAGATCCTCTGTCGCGACGTAGTCGTCCGTGCCTTCGAAACGGGTGGTCATTCAGCTTTCCCCAAGGGTGCGGGCAATGGATCCCGCGCTCAAACAATCGTTCGGAAAGCCAGACTAGAGGGCGCGGCGTGACATTCAAGCGTCATCATCGCCGCGCCGGCGCCGGGGTCAGTCGGCCTTTGGATTGATCGACACGGGATCGGAGGCCGGGAAGGTCTCCTCGATGCCTTCGTCGAGCAGGGCCTCGGTCTTCGGGTCGCGGGTGTCCTCCACATCCTCCGCGGAGTGGCCGGCCGCCGGCTCGTTGGGCGAGCGGGAGCTCTGCCCGTAGCCCAGCCGCTCGATATCCTCGTCCGAGAGGCCCCGCGCCTGGAAGTTGGTGAAGTCGTCCTCCCCGCCCTCCACGCGGTCGGCGTCGCCCACCAGCTCGAGGCCCTCGACCACGTCCTCGCCCGGATCGTCGTCGTCGAAATCGTCGGCCTCGGAGAGATCGTCGGAGGCCATGTGGACCTCGACGTCGTCCTCGTCCTCCTCGATGTCCTCGTCCGTGAGCTCGTCGGGATCGTATTCGCCGGCGTCCAGCGCCTCGTCGTCGACGGCGTCGCCGCGGGCCTGGGTGACGTCGAGCACGTCGTCCAGCTCCTCGAAGGTGCGGCGCTCGTCGCCGTATTCGGAGAAGTTGTCCTCGTCGAAGGCTTCGGCGCGGTCCTGCGCGTCGAAGTCGATGTCCTGGTCGCCGGGGCCGGGCATGGCGGGTCTCCTGCCGCCGGGATGGCGGCCTTGCCCGACTAACCCGCGGCCCCGCCTTGCGTTCCGGCCACCAGATCGCCCAGCGCTCCGGCCATCTCGCCCATCACCGCCGGCCAGTCGCCGAAGGCCGGCGGCAGGAAGATGCGCACCTGCGAATACCAGGGATGGCGCAGCGTCCCGAGCAGCGGCCAGGCGCCCGGCGTGGCGATCATCCAGACCGGCGCGCCGCAGGCGGCGGCGATGTTGCTGGTGGCGTTGGCGGGGCCGACCGTCAGGTCGAGGGCGCAGCTCAGGGCCGCGATGTCGTCGAGGTCCTGCTTCAGGTCGATGCCCGGCGGGGTCCAGACCTCCACGCCCCAGGCCTCGCGGGCGTAGGCGATCTCGGCCGAGCAGTCGCCGTACTGCATGTTGACGAACACCGCGCCCGGCGTGCGCAGCGCCGCCTCCCAGGCTTCGAAGGGGGCGAAGTAGCGGTTGCGCGCCGAGCTGATCAAAAGGCTGGCCCAGAGAAGGCCGATCTTAGGGCCGGCCGGCAGTTCGCGCGCCAGCATGCCGCGCCAATGGGCCACCCGGGCCGCATCGGCCTTCAGGAAGCCCTCGGGGCGCTCCGGATAGTCCTCGATCCGCGCGCGGAACCGCCGCAGCGGCGAGCCGAGCGGGCTCCAGAGGTCGACCGCCCGCCAGTCGCCCACGAAGGGCGCGGCGCGCAGGATCTGGCCATGCCGGCGAGTGGTGACGTGGGCGCCGACCTCCACCTGCGGGAAGCTGCGCGCGAAGAGCGGCGCAAGGCGCTTCTCGACGGCGAGGGTCACCTTCCCCTCCCCCACCGCCTCGACGATGTCGGGCAGCATGCCGGCGAACATCACCTCGTCGCCGAGCCCCTGCTCGCCGAACAGCATCAGATGCTTTCCCGCCAGGTCGTCCTCGGGCCGCCAGCGGGGCCGATCGGTCAGGAAGCTGGGCGGATCGACGTAGTGCCGGTCGAAGCGGGCCTCATAGGCTTCCCAGCCCTGCGTCAGATCGCCGCTGGCGAGCAGCATGGTGGCCCGGGCGAAGCGCATCATCGCCAGGTCCTCGGGCGTCTCGGCGCCGGCGATGGCGGCCTCGCAGTCCTCTACCGCGGTCGCGGCCTCGCCCAGCACGAGCCGGGCGGTGGCGCGGTTGTAGCGGGCCTTGGAATGGCGCGGATTCAGCCGCAGCGCCTCGTCCAGGAAGACCGTCGCCTGGGCCATCTCGCCGCTGTCGGTCAGCACCGTGCCCAGCGTGTTCCACAGCGAGGCCTCCGCGGGCGCCTCGGCGATGGCCGGCTTCAGCAGCTCGACCGCATCGTCGTAGCGCAGCTGGTCGCGCAGCACGCAGGCCAGGTTGTTGATCGCATCGACCATCCCCGGCTTTTGCGAAAGGTAGTGGACGAACAGCGCCTCGGCCTGGGGCAGCATCTTCAGCCGATAGGCCAACCGGCCAAGATTATTCACGATATCGGGATTGGCCGGGTCGAGCTGGAAGGCCCGCTCGTAGGCTTCCAGCGCGCCCGACAGCGCGCCTTGCTTGTCGCGGGCGATGGCCAGGATGTGCCAGCCGTAGCTGCTGGCCGCATCCAGCTTCACCGCCTCGCCGGCGGCCCGTTCGGCCTGCGCCCAAGCGTCCTGCTTCAGGGCCGCGACCGCCTCACGGAGCTTTGGCAGGGCCGCGCGCAGCCCTGGCCGATGGTCGAGGCCGAGCAGCAGCCGCGCCACGGTGTCCCGCGCCGCGGAATCCCCCGCCGCCATGGCCTGCAGGCGGAGCGCGCCGCCTGCGTTCGCGAGGGCCGCCGGCGGCGCCGATTCCTTGGGCTGGAGCTTCATCGGCGGCGAGCTTTGGCGCTTATGCTTAATGCGGAGATAACGCCGCGCTGGACGGGACTCGTCCCCCGCAATACCCAATTAACCACGTCGCTTTAGCGTCCGTTCAGTCGCGGGCTGGATGCTGTCGCTTGAACAACAGCCAGGCGTTGCGACGCGCCGCACGTTCCCGGAGGGGGTCCGGGGCACATCGGAGGGTCGCGCAGAATGCCGCTGAAGCTGTCGCTCAAGCCGGGGGAGAAGTTCGTGCTCAACGGGGCTGTGGTCCAGAACGGCGATCGCCGCGCCACGCTCGTGCTGCAGAACAAGGCTTCCGTGCTGCGTGAGAAGGACATCCTGCAGGAAGACGAGGTCACCTCGCCCGCCCGCCGGATCTACTTCCCGATGATGATGATGTACCTGGACGAGGCGGGCGCCCACAAATTCTACGATGAATTCGCCAACCGTTTGGGGGAGTTCATGGGCGCCGTGCGTAATCCGGACGTGCTGATCGATTGCGTGACCATTTCCAAGCACGCCATGAACCGCGAGTTCTACAAGGCGCTCATGCTGTGCCGGAAGCTGGTCGAGTACGAAGACGAGAGGTTGGGGAATGTCGCTTCAGGCCTATCAGGCGGCGGCGCAGCGGGCTGAAAACCCGCGCGAGCTGGAATACCGCCTGTTCGGACAGGTGACCCGGGCGCTGATGAGCGCCTCGCAGGCGGACGAGCTGGACTTCGCCACGCGCATCGACGCGCTGGACTGGAACCGGCGCCTGTGGTCGGCCCTGGCGCGCGACGTCTCCGAGCCGGGCAACGGACTGCCGAGGCCGCTGAAGGCGCAGATCATCTCCCTCAGCCTCTGGGTCTCGCGCCATTCGAGCGCGGTGATGCGCCGCCAGGAGGATTTCGAGCCCCTGATCGACATCAACAAGATGATGATGCAGGGCCTGGCCCCCTCGGCGCAGGCCGCCTAGCGATTGCGCTGAACCAATCCTCCCCCGCCTGCGGGGGAGGGGGACCACGAAGTGGTGGAGGGGGCGCGACTCGGCGTCGACCTCCGTAGGTTCGCGCCGGCGCCTCCTTGCTGAACCTGAGTGTAGAACCCCGCCCCCTCCACCGCTTCGCGGTCCCCCTCCCCCATTCCGCTGCGCTGCATGGGGGAGGATCTGGGGTCACGGCCGCCTAGGCCGCCGGCTGCACCTCCACGACCTTGTAGGTCAGCGGGCGGCCGTCCTCGTCACTGATGGTGACGTATTCCCCCACTGCGAACCTGTGCTGGCCGAGGCGATGCACCGGCTCATCGTCGGCGCCGTCGTCCTCGTCATAGTCGAAGAACCAGCGGTTGCCCTTCTTCGCCAGCACGCCGTCCGCCGGGTCCTCGTCGGGCGCGAAGCGGCGGACCACGCACTTGGCCTTGGCCTTGCCGTAGGCGGACTCGTCGATCAGGCCGTCGGCCGTCAGCGGGGCGGTGAGCGCATAGCCGCGGTGGTCGTCGCCGCCTGCGAACTCGGTGCCGGGATTGCGCGCAAGGCGCATGACGATGCGGGACAAAGTCATTCTTATCGTTCCGAAAAAGCTTAGTGGGACAGGAACAGCGAAGGGCCGTCTTCGGCTCCCAACAAAGTTCGAGTGGTGCCGCCGAAGATGAACTCCTGCAGCCGCGGGTGGCCGAAGGCGCCCGCCACCAGGATTCCGGCGCCGAGGCGCTCGCAGGCCCCGATCAGCAGGCCGGCGGCGTCGCCGGAACCTTCCAGCACCTGCACCTCGGCCCGCACCTCGCGGGCGGCCAGGAAATCGGCGAGCCGCTGCGGGTCGAACTTGCGCGAAGTCGCCTGGGGCGCGGAGAGCACCACCACCTTGGAGGACTTCTGCAGCAGCGGCAGGGCCGTGCGGGCCGCGCGGCTGGCCTCCTTGCCGCCGTCCCAGGCGACCGCCACCACGCCGCCGACCTGCAGGCCGGCGCGGGCGACGACGGTCGGACGCTGCTCGTCGGCGACGATCTGCTGGAAGGATTCGGCCAAGGGGCCACGGCCGCGCGCGGCGTCCGGGCCGAAGACCAGAACGTCAGACAGGCGCCCCTCCACGGAGAGGCCCGCCCAGACGGGGGTCTCGAGGCTGACGAAGGCGGTCCTGGCGTAGCCCGCCTCGGCCACCGTCTTGCGCGCGGCGGCCTCGCCGGCGGCGGTGGCTTCGCGCAGGGATTCCAGGGCCGTGGTCTGCACGCCGCCGAGGAAGCCCTCGCCCATCCAGGGCATGACGTCGGCGATGTCGGCCGGGGTGTAGACGGCGGCGACCTCGGCGTCGAAGGGCGCTGCGATAGCCGCCGCCGCCGCCAGCGCCGAGGCGTCCCCCTGGGCGCCCGCCAGCGGAACCATGATCCGGGCCCAACTCATGCTCGATCCTTCCTCTTACCTTGCGCCTTTCGGCGGCGCGGGGCGTTGATCTGTGCCAATGAGGTCTTCACAGGAGCACAGCTTCACCTTGGAGGGAAACGCATCCGTGGCGAAAGGGCTGCGCGTTTCGAAAAAGACTCCCCGCGCCTGGCAGCGGATGCTGTCCGGCCGGCGGCTGGACCTGCTCGACCCCTCGCCGATGGACATCGAGATCGAGGACATCGCCCACGGCCTGGCGCGGGTGGCCCGCTGGAACGGCCAGACGGTGGGCGAGCACGCCTTCTCCGTGGCCCAGCACTCGGTGGTGGTCGAGGAGATCATGGCCCACATCGAGCCGTCGCTGGAGCCGCGCTGGCGGCTGGCGGGCCTGCTGCATGACGCCTCGGAGTATGTGATCGGCGACATGATCTCGCCGTTCAAGGCCGCATTGGGCTTTGATTACAAGCAGTTCGAGGAGCGGCTTGAGGCGGCGATCCACCTGCGCTTCGGCCTGCCGGCCAAGGCGCCGGCGCCGGTGAAGAAGCTGATCAAGGCCGCCGACCGCGCCTGCGCCTGGTTCGAGGCCACCCAGCTCGCCGGCTTCACCGAGGCGGAGGCCGACGGCTTCTTCGGCCGCCCGCCGCCGGGCTATCACCTGCACATCGAGCCGCAGGCGCCCTTTCCGGCGCAGGAACGCTATGTGGCCCGCTTCCACGTCCTCTCCGAGGCGGCCGGCTACGAGGCCGCGCCGGCGGCGGCCTTCGACACCGAATGAGCGCCGACGTCGTCATCGGCCTGTCGGCCGTGGTGGTGGCCATCCGCGAGGGCGAGGCGGCGGCGCTCACCGTCACCCATCCGGGCCAGCCGCCCGCCCTGCCCTTCGGCCCGTTCGACCCGGCGGCCGACCGCACCTTCGAGCTGGCCCTGCGCGCCTTCGTGACCGCCCAGACGCGCTTCGACCTCGGCTATGTCGAGCAGCTCTACACCTTCGGCGACCAGGGCCGCGATGCGCCGCTCGCCGACGTGGGGGCCGGGGCCACGCGGGTGATCTCGGTGGGCTATCTGGCCCTGACGCCGGCGGCGGTGG
>DASPLZ010000225.1:0-2878 GCA_035627295.1 Phenylobacterium sp.
CGTCGGTCGCCGCTTCCCGGTGGTCGTCGCCGTGGACGGCCTCACCGCCGAGGAGGCTGCGGGTGAGGGCGCGGGCCTGGCGACCGCGATGGACGACGCCATCCGCGACGCGTTCGCCCAGGGATTGACCGCGGACGCGGCCTTGGAGGCGGCGAAGGCGCGGGCCGCGTCGGTCGAACCCGGCGAGCCGGCCGCGGCCGGCTGGTGGACCGAGGGCGGCGACTGGCTCTCCGGCCCAGCCGCCGGGGCGCCCGCGGGGGAGCTTCTGACCCGCCTCTGGACTCCCGTCGCAGAGCCCGCCCTATGAGCCAGCCGCAGTTCCGCTTCGACCAGGCCTTCGTGACCCACCCCGGAAAGGTGCGGACCCACAACGAGGACTCCTTCATCGCCCGGCCGGAGATCGGCCTCTGGGCCGTGTGCGACGGCATGGGCGGGCACGAGAACGGGCAGTGGGCGTCCAGCGCCATCGTCGAGCGCCTCGCCGAGGTCGCCTGGACCGGCGGCATGGACGAGGCGGCCGGGGCGGTCTCGCGGGCGATCCAGGAAGCCAACCAGGCGATTTTCCGGGAGTCCGAGAGCCTCGGCAAATCCATGGGCTCGACCACCGTCGCCCTGCTGGTCCACGGCCGCCGCTTTGCGGCGATCTGGGCCGGCGACAGCCGCATCTATGTGCTGCGCGACGGCGAGTTGCACCGGCTGACCCGCGACCACACCCAGGTCCGCGACATGGTGGAGCGCGGCTATCTCACCGAGGCGGAGGCCGAGCGCCATCCGCTGGGCCACGTCATCTCCAGGGCGGTCGGCGTGGGCCTGGAGCTGGAGCTCGATGCGGTGGTCGACGATGTGGAGGACGAGGATGTCTTCCTGCTCTGCAGCGACGGCCTGACCGGCCCGCTGGACGACGCCGAGATCGCCGAGGTGCTGCGCTCGGCCAAGCCCGAGGCGGCGTCGGAGCGCCTGGTGGAAATGTGCCTGCAGCGCGGGGCGCCCGATAACGTGACCGTAATCGCTGTGCGCTGTAACGAGATCACCCTGCTTTCCCTGTCCCCGGCCGGAGCGACGTTTTGAGTGAACCGGACCCGCCGAAGGACGACCTGCCGTCCGAAGCGCCGCCGGCCGAGACCACCGTCCCGCCGCGGGCGCCTGATGACGGCCCGCCGGGCGAGCCTGCGCCGGTAGAGCCCGAGCCGGCCGATCCGTCGCAGCCCGAAGCGCCGCCGGTCGAGGCCGCCGTCCCGCCGCAGCCGCCCGAGGCGAGCGCTCCGCCCGAGCCGGCGCCGGAGCCGCCGCGCACCGTCTTCATGCCGCCGCCGGCCGAACGCACGGCGGCGCCGCCAGCCTCCTCGCCGCCTGGGCCGCCGCCGACGAGCTATCCCTCCGGCCCGACGCTGGCGACGGGGCGGGTCGAGGTCGGTGTGGTTCTGAACCACATCTACGAGGTCAAGCGCCTGATCGGCCGCGGCGGCATGGGCGAGGTCTACGAGGGCGTCAACGTCAACGCCGATGAACGGGTGGCCATCAAGGTGATGCTGCCGAGCCTGGCGGCCGACCCCAACGTCCAGGCGATGTTCCGCAAGGAGGCGCGCACCCTGACGCGCATCTCCCACCCTGCGATCGTCAACTACCGGGTGCTGGCCAACGAGCCGACGCTCGGCGTGCTCTACATCGTCACCGAGTTCATCGACGGGGTGGCCCTGTCGGACGTGCTGAAGGAACTGAAGCCCTCGGAGGGCGACCTGGCGCAGCTGCTGCGCCGGCTGGCCGAGGGCCTGCGGGCGGCGCATGAGCTGGGCGCCATCCACCGGGACATGTCGCCGGACAATGTGCTCTTGCCGGACGGGCGCCTCGACCGCGCCAAGGTCATCGACTTCGGCATCGCCAAGGACCTCGACGCCAGCAAGGGCACAATCATCGGCGACGGCTTCGCTGGCAAGCTCGGCTATGTCGCGCCCGAGCAGTTCGGCGACTTCGGGCGCGAGATCGGGCCCTGGACCGACGTCTACAGCCTGGGGCTGGTGATCCTGGCGCTCGCCACCGGCGGGAAGCTCGACATGGGCTCCACCCTGGTGGAGGCGATCGACCGTCGCCGCGCCGGCTGCGACCTCTCGGCCGTCCCGGCGGACCTGCGGCCGGTGCTGGACGGCATGCTGCAGGCCGACCCGGCCAAGCGCCTGCGCAGCATGGACGAGGTGATCGAGGCGCTGGACCGCGCCAAGGCCGCGACCGCGCCGCCGGCGGGCGGGGCCACGGTGTTCGCGCCCGCCTGGACCCCGCCGGCCTCCTCGACCACGGCCGGCAAGCCGCCGGCGGCGCGTTCGCGCTTGCCGCTCATGATCGGCGGAGGCGCCGCGGCGCTGGTGGCGGTCGTCGCCGCCGTCTTCTTCCTGCGCCCGCAGGACGACGCCAAGGCGCCCGCCGGCGATGCGCCCGCCGCCGCGGCCAAGGCCACCGGGCCCGTCGCCGAGGCCCGCAAGCGCGTGGAAGCGACCCTGCCGACCATCGGCTGCAGCTGGCTCGACGTGATCGATGTCAGCCAGCAGGGGCAGGGGGTCTCGGTCAGCCTCACCGGCGTCGCCGGCCAGCCCGCGGCCGCGCAGAGCGCCATCGACGGCGCGCTGAAGGGCGGCGGCCTGACGGTCGCCAACATCGACCAGCGCCAGGTGGCGCCGGTGAGCAGCGCGGTCTGCCGCGTGCTCGACGGGTTCCGCGCCTTCAAGGCGCCGACCGCGATCCAGGGCGCCAAGCTCTCCAGCGCCCAGCGCGAGTACGAGATCATGCCGCAGCCGCAGGGGGGGCGTCCGGAGGCCCGGGCGGTGATCGAGATGGCGATCCGCGAACCCTCGCTGGACTTCGCCCTTCTGGGCATCGAGCCCAGCGG
>DASPLZ010000226.1:0-4833 GCA_035627295.1 Phenylobacterium sp.
GAAGGGGATCTGCGGCCGGATCTCACGGCTCTAGACGCTCTGGCCGCCGCCTTCCCCGCCGGCACCGTCTCCGGCGCGCCGAAGGTGCGGGCGATGGAGATCATCGACGAGTTGGAGATCGAAAAGCGCGGCATCGGCTACGCCGGGGCGGTTGGCTACATCGGGGCGGACGGGTCGGTGGACACCTGCATCGTGCTGCGTACGGGCCTGGTGAAGGACGGCCGCCTCTATGTGCAGGCGGGCGGCGGCGTGGTGGCCGACTCGGACCCCGACGCCGAGTACGACGAGACCATCCAGAAGAGCATGGCGCTCCGCCGCGCGGCCGAAGAGGCCTGGCGCTTCCGCTAGGTCTGGCCGGCGTCCGGCGCGCGCGGCTCGACCGGCGCCATCAGCGGCATGACGATGACGGTCACCGCCAGGGCCAGGGCGGCCATCGCCGCGAAGGCGGCCGCGGCCAGCGCGCCGCCGGTCCCGCGACTCGTCGGCGGCGCGGCCAGGAGGTCGCGGGCCTTGGCGAGAGCGTCGGCGTCCAATGCGGAATCGGCGGCCATGGGCGCAGCATAGCGCATGTCGCGGCGCAGGGCTTTGCTTCCGCGAGGTCGGGGCGTCAGTCTGGCCCCGGGAGGAACGCCAGATGACCCAGCTCAGCCGATCCGTCGCGGGCCGCGTCGCCCTGGTCACCGGCGCCGCCGGCGGCATGGGCCGGGCGACGGCGGAGGTGTTCGCCGCCGAAGGCGCGAGGGTCGCGGTCACGGACTTTGACGGCGAGGGCGCGCAGGCGGTGGCGGCGCAACTGGGCGCGCAGGGCCTCGACGCCCGCGCCTGGCGACTGGACGTCTCCGACGCCGATGAAATCCGGCGCGTCGTCGAGGAGGTCGCCGTCCACTTCGGCGGCCTCGACATCGTCGTCAACAACGCCGGCGTCTCCGGCTTCGCCCCCGTTGACGGCGACGCCTATGAGGAGGTCTGGGCCCGTTCGCTGTCAGTCCTGCTGACCGCCCACCAGCGGATCATCCGCGCCGCCCTGCCGCACCTGCGCCGTTCCGACGCCGCCCGGATCGTCAACATCGCGTCCACCGAGGCCCTGGGCGCCACCAGCCGCGACAGCCCCTACGCCGCCGCCAAGGCCGGGGTCACGGGCCTCGCCCGCGCGTTCGCCGTGGAGCTCGGTCGCGAGGGGATCACCGTCAACTGCATCTGCCCCGGCCCGATCCGCACCGGCATGACCGCTGGCGTCCCCGAAGCCGACAAGCAGGCCTACGCCCAGCGCCGCACCGCGCTGCGCCGCTACGGCGAGCCGGAGGAGGTGGCGCACATAACGCTCAGCCTCTGCCTACCGGCGGCGTCCTTCATCACCGGCGCGACCATTCCAGTGGATGGCGGGCTGATGGCGCGGAACGCCTGAAGCGAAGGGGCCCTGCGTGGTTCGAGACGCGGCTTCGCCGCTCCTCACCATGACGAGGTGGGTTGCGCTCTACTGATTTCGTCATCCTGAGGAGCGGCGAAGCCGCGTCTCGAAGGACGCAACGCGCTTGCCGCATCCCCCCTCTGAGGCTACGCCGTTCCCGCCCCGCCGGGCAGGAAGGCCCAAGCCGTGACCGTTCTCGTCATCGATAACTACGACAGCTTCACCTACAACCTCGTTCACTACCTGAACGAACTGGGGGCTGAGACGTGGGTCTATCGCAACGATGACCTGACCGCCGCCGAGGCCCTGGCGCTGAAGCCCGAGGCGGTGCTGCTCTCGCCCGGCCCCTGCACGCCGAACGAGGCGGGGATCTGCCTTTCGCTGCTGGCCGAGGCGCCGCAGAGCCTGCCGATCCTCGGCGTCTGCCTGGGCCACCAGGCCATCGGTCAGGCCTTCGGCGGCGAGGTGGTGCGCGCCAAAGAAGTGATGCACGGCAAGACCAGCCCGATCCGCCACGAAGGCGCCGGGGTTTTCAACGGGCTCTCGACCCCCTTCACCGCAACGCGCTACCACAGCCTTTCGGTGGACCGCGGGCGCCTGCCCAACAGCCTGCAGGTCACCGCCTGGACCGACGACGGCGAGATCATGGGCCTGCAGCACACCACGCGCCCGATCCACGGCGTGCAGTTCCACCCGGAATCCATCGCCACCGAGGGCGGCCACGACCTTCTGGCCAACTTCCTGGATCTGGCCGGCGTCAAGCGCCTCGCCGCCGTCTGAGCCATGTCCGACGCCTTCAAACCCCTGCTGGCGCAGCTGGCGTCCGGCGCGGTGCTGAGCGAGGCCGAGACCGAGGCCTTCTTCTCCGCCTGCCTGCGCGGCGAGCCGACGCCCGCCCAGGCCGCCGCGGCGCTCACCGCCATCCGCATGCGCGGCGAGACGGTGGGCGAGATCGCCGCCTGCGCCCGGGCCATGCGCGGCGCAGCCCTGAAGCTCGAGCACCCGTACGAGGTCATCGACGTCTGCGGCACCGGCGGCGACGGCCTGCATACGCTGAACATCTCGACGGCCGTCAGCTTCGTCTGCGCCGGCGCTGGCCTGAAGGTCGCCAAGCACGGCAACCGGGCGATCACCTCCCGCTCCGGCGCCGGCGACGTGCTGACCGCGCTTGGCGTCGGCATCGACCCGGGGCTGGAGCGCCAGCGGCGGGCGCTGGACGAGGCGAACATCTGCTTCCTCTTCGCCCAGACCCACCACGGCGCCATGCGCCACCTCTCGCCGATCCGCCAGGAGATCGGCTTTCGCACCATCCTCAACCTGCTCGGCCCCCTGACCAACCCGGCCGGCGCCAAGCGACAGGTGGTCGGCGTGCCCTCCCCCGCCTATGTGCGCCCCATCGCCGAGGCCCTCGGCCTGCTGGGCGCCGAGCGCGCCTGGGTGGTCAACGGCCAGGGCATGGACGAGCTCACCACCACCGGCGAGACCGCCGCCGCCGAGCTGACGGACGGCCAGGTGCGTGAGTTCACCGTCACGCCCGATGACGCCGGCCTGCCCCGCGGCGAGCTCTCCCAGATCGTCGGCGGCTCGCCCGAAGAGAACGCCGCGGCTCTGCGCGCGGTGCTGGACGGCGCGCCCGGCGCCTATCGCGACGTCGTGCTCCTGAACGCCGCCGCCGCCTTCATCGTCGCCGACCGGGCGGCGGACCTGAAGACCGGCGCGGCCCTGGCCGCCCAGGTGATCGACGACGGCCGCGCGAAGGCCGCGCTCGACAAGCTGATCGAGGTGACCTGCGCCCCATGAGCGACATCCTGGAGCGCATCGCCGCCTATAAGCGCGAGGAAGTCGCCGCGCGGAAGGCCGCCCGGTCGCAGACCGCTGTTGAAGACGCCGCCCGCGCCGCCTCGCCGCCGCGGGGCTTCCGCGCCGCCTTGGGCGCCGCCTCGCCCGGGACCCTGGCGCTCATCGCCGAGATCAAGAAGGCCTCGCCCTCCAAGGGCCTGATCCGGGCCGACTTCGACCCGCCGGCGCTGGCGCGCGCCTATGAGGCCGGCGGCGCGGCGTGCCTCTCGGTGCTCACCGACGCGCCCAGCTTCCAGGGCGCCGACGCCTATCTGACCGCCGCGCGGGAGGCCGTCGCCCTGCCCTGCCTGCGCAAGGAGTTCCTGGTCGATCCCTGGCAGGTGGCCGAATCACGGGCGCTGGGCGCAGACGCCATCCTGGTGATCCTGGCGATGGCCGATGATTCGCTGGCCGCCGAGTTGATGGCCGAGGCGCGCCGATTCGGCATGGATGCGCTCGTCGAGGTGCACGACGAGGCCGAGATGGATCGCGCGGGCGACCTCGGCGCGGACCTCGTGGGCGTCAACAACCGGGACCTGCGCACCTTCGTCACCGACCTTGCCGCCACCGAGCGCCTGGCCGCGCGGGCGCCCGCAAACGCCCTGCTGGTCACGGAAAGCGGCATCAATGGGCCGGCCGACGCCGCCCGGCTGGCGGCCAGCGGTGCACGGGCCATGCTGGTGGGCGAGAGCCTGATGCGCCAAGCCGACGTGACGGCGGCGACGCGAGCGCTGCTGTCAACTTGACATTAACCTAGAACACCTAGAGAACATCCTTCAGAGTTGGCGATTTGTTCCGGCCGCCGCGCCGGGCTCAGCGAGGCCTTTGGGATGCTCACGCGCAAACAGCACGAACTGCTCATGTTCATCCATGAGCGGATCAAGGAAACCGGCGTTTCCCCCTCCTTCGACGAGATGAAGGAGGCGCTGGACCTGGCGTCCAAGTCGGGCATCCACCGGCTGATCACGGCTCTGGAGGAGCGCGGTTTCCTGCGGCGCCTGCCGCACCGGGCCCGGGCGCTGGAGGTCACCAAGCTGCCGCAGGAGGCCACCGCCTCGGCCCCCGCCCGCGGCCGGGCCCCCTTCCGTCCGCAGGTGGTGGAAGGCGGCGGAGGCGGCATCGAGCTGCCGGTCGCCGCCAACGAGGTGCGAGACCTGCCGGTGCTCGGCCGCATCGCCGCCGGCACGCCGATCGAGGCGATCCAGCAGGAGAAGGACCGCCTGCCCGTGCCTGAGGTCATGCTGGGCGCCGGCGAGCACTTTGTCCTGGAGATCCAGGGCGATTCGATGATCAACGCCGGTATCCTTGACGGCGATTTCGTGGTCATCCGCAAGACCGACACCGCCAACTCCGGCGAGATCGTCGTGGCCCTGGTGAACGGCGAGGAGGCCACGCTGAAGCGCCTGCGCCGCAAGGGCGCCTCCATCGCGTTGGAGGCCGCCAACCCGGCCTACGAGACCCGCATCTTCGGCCCCGACCAGGTGGCCGTGCAGGGCAAGCTGGTCGGCCTCATCCGCCGCTACCACTAGGCCGGTAGACGAACTCGACCAGGAAGACGCGCTCGCCACGCCCGTGGCGGGCCGTCT
>DASPLZ010000227.1:0-8664 GCA_035627295.1 Phenylobacterium sp.
CCGGCCGAGCCCTTCCAGGCGCTGGCCGGGCGCAACCCCGGCAAGCTCTCCATCGCCTTCTCGACGGCGGCCCTGGCCTCGCCGCACCCCATCGACCCGGAGTGCGCCGAGGCGGTGCGGGCGGCGGCCAGGCTCTGCGAGAGCCTGGGCCACATGGTCGAGGAGGCCGACCCGCCCTACGACGCCGGCGTCGGCACGGCCGGCGGCTACTGCACCTCGGCCGGCACGGTCGCCGGCCTCGATACGGAAGCCGACCGCCGCGGCCGGCCGATCGAACAGGGCGATGTCGAGCCGCTGACCTGGGCGATGTACCAGCGCGGCAAGGCGCTGAAGGGCAGCGACTATGTGCGCGGCCTCTCGGCGGTGCACGCCTACGGGCGGCGGATGGCGGCGTTCCACCAGCGGTTCGACGTGCTGATCATGTCCACCCTCGGCTCGCCGGCCATCCCCATCGGCCACCTCACCGAGACCGGCCGGGGCGAGGACTACGCCGAGCGCCTGTTCGCCTTCATGCCCAACACCCAGGCGTTCAACATCTCCGGCCAGCCGGCGATCACCCTGCCGCTGGGGTGGAGCAAGTCCGGCCTGCCGATCGGCATCCAGTTCGTGGCGCCCATCGGGGCCGAGGCGGTGCTGCTGCAGCTGGCGAGCCAGCTGGAACAGGCCCAGCCGTGGTTCGACCGCGTGGCGCCGCTCTAGCGCACCATCCGCGCGCCCCGCCGGCGGGCGAGATCAAAGACCACCGCGCCGGTCGCCACCGCGCCGATCAGCAACGTGGAGATGGCGTTGATCTCCGGTGAGACCCCCAGCCGCACCTGGCTGTAGATGCGCATCGGCAAGGTCGTCGCGCCCGGCCCGGAGGCGAAGCTGGCGATCACCAGGTCGTCCAGCGACAGGGTGAAGGCCAGCATCCAGGCCGCGCCGACGGCCGGGGCGATGATCGGCAGGGTCACGCGCAGGAAGGCTTCCCACGGCGGGCAGCCGAGATCCTGCGCCGCCTCCTCCAGGGCGCCATCGAAGCTGACCAGCCGGGCCTGCACCACCACCGTGGCGTAGCAGAGCGTCAGGGTCGTGTGCGCCGCCAGCACCGTCCAGAAGCCGCGCGCCATGCCTGCGGCGACGAACAGCAGCAGCAGCGAGAGCCCGAGGATCACCTCCGGCAGCACCATCGGCGCATAGGTCATGGCCGAGAACAGGGTGCGTCCGCGAAACGCCCCGCCGCGCACAAGCGCCACCGCCGCCAGCACGCCCAGCGCCGTGGCCAGCGTCGCCGAGAACACCCCGAGCCGCAGGGTGACGCCGACGGCCTCCAGCAGCGCCTCGTTCTTCCAGAGCTCGCCGTACCAGCGGGTGGAGAACCCCGCCCACACCGTCACCAGCCGGCCGGCGTTGAAGGAGTAGATCACCAGCAGCAGGATCGGCAGGTAGAGGAACGCCAGGCCGGCGACGACGGCGGCGATATTGAACGCCGAAGGACCGCGCCTCACAGCAAATCCTCCCCCATGGAGCGCAGCGAAATGGGAGAGGGGGACCGCGAAGCGGTGGAGGGGGCGAGGTTCTCGTCGGCGGGTTCAGCAAGAGGGCGCCCGCGCGAGCTTTCAGACGAATGCGCCGAGTCGCGCCCCCTCCACCGCTTCGCGGTCCCCCTCCCCCGCAGGCGGGGGAGGATTTGAATCCCGGCGCGCCTCACCGCCCGCTCCCTACGAACCGGCTCTGCAGCCGCTGGAAGAGCACGATCGGCAAGACCAGTGTCAGCAGCAGGACGACGGCCACGGCCGACGCCGCCGGCCAGTCGCGGTTAGCGAAGAACTCGGTCCAGATGGTCTTGCCGAGCATCAGGGTCTGGGAGCCGCCGAGCAGGTCGGGGATCACGAACTCGCCGACCATTGGGATGAAGCAGAGCAGCGAGCCCGCCGCTACGCCCGGCAACGACATGGGGAAGGTCACCCGCCAGAAGCCCGTCAACGGCGAGGCGTAGAGGTCGCCGGCGGCCTCCTCCAGGCTGGGGTCCAGCCGCTCCAGGGTGGCGTAGAGCGGCAGCACCATGAAGGGCAGGTAGGCGTAGACGAGGCCGACGTAGACGGCGGCGTCGGTGTGCAGCAGGGCGGGAGCGGGCAGGCCGAGGGCTGTGAACACCGCCGCCAGGGGGCCGTCCGGCTTCATCAGGATGATCAGGGCGTAGATGCGGATCAGGAAGCTCGTCCAGAACGGCAGGATGATCGCCAGGATCAGGCTGGGCCGCCAGGCCGGCGGGCAACGGGCGATCCCGTAGGCGATGGGATAGCCGATCGCGAGCAGCAGCGCGGTGGCGACCGCGGCGAACTTCAGGCTTGAGAGATAGGCCGCAAGATACAGCCGCTCGCGCGTCAGCCGGGCGTAGGTCTCGAAGTCCAGCGCCCTCAGGAAGTCGCCGATCCCCGCGAGGCCGCGCGCCCAATCGATCTGAGGCGCATAGGGCGGCATGGCCAACACGGTGTCCGAGAGCGAGAGCTTCAGGACAAGGGCGAACGGAAAGAGGAAGAAGACCGCCAGCCACAGGAAGGGCAGGGCGGCGGCCAGACCGGAGCGCCCGCGCCTCACGAGGTCAGCACCACGCCGGCGTCGGCGGCGAAGGTGAGCCAGACCTTGTCGTCCCAGCCGACCGGGTTCTCCACCACCCGCGCGGCGTTGGCGCGGGCGGCGCGGACGATACGGCCGTCGGCCAGCTGCACGAGGTAGACGGTCCAGTCGCCGAGATAGCCGATGTCGTGCACCACGCCGGCCAGGCGGTTCGGCCCGGGCGGCGGCTGGGCCTGGTGCAGGGCGATCTTCTCCGGCCGGATGGCGATCCAGGCGACATCGCCCGCCGCCGGCGGGGCGTCGTCGTCGAACACCTCGAAGGCGTGGCCGGCGCCGTCCGCCAGCCGCACGGTCTGACCGCTCACCGCCTCGGCGCGGGCCTCCAGCACGTTCACGTCGCCGATGAACTCGGCGACATAGCGGTTGGCGGGCGCCTCATAGACCTCCGCCGGGCGGCCGACCTGCACGATCTCGCCCGCCCGCATCACCGCCAGCCGGTCGCCCAGCACCATGGCCTCCTCCTGGTCGTGGGTGACGATCAGGAAGGTCATGCCCAAGCGCTGCTGCAGCTCGATCAGCTCGAACTGGGTCTCCTCGCGCAGCTTCTTGTCGAGCGCGGCCAGCGGCTCGTCGAGCAGCAGCACCCGCGGCCGGGGCGCGATGGCCCGAGCCAGCGCCACCCGCTGGCGCTGGCCGCCGGAGAGTTGGTCGGGCCGGCGGCGGGCGAGGGGCGTCATCCGCACCATCTCCAGCACCTCGGTCACGCGGGCGGCGATCTCGGCCTTGGGCAGTTTCTGGCGCTCAAGCCCGAAGGCGATGTTCTTCTCCACCGTCAGGTGCGGAAAGAGCGCATAGGACTGGAACATCATGTTCACCGGGCGGCGGTGCGGCGCATCGCCGGTGATGTCGCGCCCGGCCAGCCAGACGCGGCCCTCGTCCGGCGTCTCGAAGCCCGCCAGCATCCGCATCAGGGTGGTCTTGCCGCAGCCGGAGGGGCCGAGCAGGGCGAAGAACTCCCCTTCGTAGATCGCAAGGTCCACGCCGGCGACGGCGGTCTCCTCGCCGAAGCGCTTGGTCACCCCCTCGAAGCGCACCAGCGGCTTCGCCGCCGGGTCGGCCCAGGGCGCGAAGGTCGAGCGGACGGCCCCGATGTTGGGCCGGGCCCGGGTGGTCATTTGCCGGTCAGCACGCGCGTCCACTCCCGGTTCATCAGCCGCAGCAGATCCTGGCTCTTGGCGGTGGTGACGAACAGGCGCTGGAACACCTGCGGCGTCGGATAGATGTTCGGGTCCTCACGCACCTCGGCGTCGAGCAGCGGCGTCGCGGCGGAGTTGGCGTTGGCGTACTGGGTGTAGTTGGAAGCCCGCGCGATCACCTCGGGCCGCAGCATGTAGTCGAGAAACTTGTAGGCCGCGTCCGGGTTCGGCGCGTCCTTCGGGATGGCGAAGACGTCGAACCACACCTGGGTGCCTTCCTTGGGGATGGCGTAGGCGATCTCGACCCCGTTCTTCGCCTCCGCGGCCCGGTCGCGGGCCTGCAGCACGTCGCCCGAGTAACCCACGGCGATGCAGATGTCCCCGTTGGCCAGGGCGTCGATGTATTCCGAGGAGTGGTACTTACGCACATAGGGCCGCGCCTTGAGCAGCGCCTGGGCGCCGGCCTCGATGTCCGCCGGCACGTCGGAGTTGGGGTCCTTGCCGGCGTAGTTCATGGCGACCGCGTACATGTCTTCGGCCGCATCCAGCATATAGACGCCGCAGTCCTTCAGCTTGGCGAGGTTGGCCGGTTCGAACACCACCGCCCAGCTGTCGACGGCCACGCCCGGCAGGCGCTTTTCGACCTCCTTGACGTTGTAGCCGATGCCGATGGTGCCCCACATGTAGGGCACGGTGTACTTCGAGCCCGGATCGAAGGGCTCCATCTTGCTCATGATGTTGGGCCACAGGTTCTTGCGGTTCGGCAGCTTCGCATTGTCCAGCGGCTCGATCGCACCGGCCTGGATGTAGCGCGGCACCGTGTGGTTCGAGGGCGCGACGATGTCGTACCCCGTGCCGCCGGCCAGCACCTTGGTCTCCAGCACCTCGTTGGAATCGAAGGTGTCGTAGACCACCTTGATCCCGGTCTCCTTGGTGAAGTCCTCCAGGATCGCCGGATCGATGTAGTCCGACCAGTTGTAGATCCTGAGCGTGTCCGACTTGCCGCCGCCCTGGCCGCAGGCCGTCAGCGCCAGGGCCGCCCCCGCCGCGACCGCCGCCGCCACCCACTTTCTCAACGCCATCTCGTCCCTCTTCAAGCGTGGCCGATCCTAGAGCGCAGGGGCCGCGCGGCCCAAGCGGGAATCATCCATCCTCGCGCGTCTGCCTCCTAGCGGATCACGCCATGCCGTCCAGCTTCGCCTATGCGGCGCCCATCGGGCTCCTGATCGTCTCCAACGTCTTCATGACCTTCGCCTGGTACGGCCACCTGAAGGTCGAGCACCGGCCGCTGTGGATCCTGGTGCTGGTCAGCTGGGGGATCGCCTTCTTCGAATACTGCCTGGCGGTGCCCGCCAACCGGCTTGGCCGGGCGGTCTATTCGCCGGCCGAGCTGAAGACCATGCAGGAGGTGATCACGCTCGCGGTCTTCGCGGTGTTCTCGATCGCCTACCTGGGGGAGCGGTTCACCCTCAACCACGGAATCGGCTTCGCCCTGATCGCGCTCGGCGCGCTCTTCGTCTTCAAGGGGCCGTTCTAGAGACCGGCGTTCTGCGGTCTTAACCTCTTCGCCGGCTTGCCTTAGCCTGGCCTTACGGACGGGCGGCCCGCGGAAACTCCGCCCGCGCATCTAGGGGGCTGAAATGAAGGGCATCAATTGGCTGGGCGTGGTCCTCGCCCTAGTGGCGGGGCAACTGATCGGCTTCGCCTGGTACGGTTTTGCGTTCTCCGAACAGTGGATGGCCCTGATGGGCTTCACGGCCGAGCAGATCGAGGGCGAGGGCATGATGGGCATGCTCTACGGCGCGCTCGGCCAGCTGATCACCGCCATCGGCCTCGGCTGGCTGGTCGCTCGTCTGGGCGAGCCTACGCTGATGGGCGGGCTGAAGGCGGCGCTGGCCGCCTGCGTCTTCTTCGCGGCGACCACGAACGCCAACCGCTTCATCTACGGCATGGAGAACCCTGGGCTGATCCCGATCGACTTCGGCTATCTGTTCATCGTCTACCTGGCGATGGGCGCGGTGATCGGCGCCGTGCGGCTGAAGCCCAGGGTGGCCACCCTCGCCTGACGCCCTTGGGATCGCCGGGGCGGCGCCGTATATGCGCCGCCCATGTCCCGCATCCTGATCACCTCCGCCCTGCCGTATGTGAACGGCGTCAAGCACCTCGGCACCCTGGCCGGGTCGATGCTGCCGGCGGACGTCTATGCGCGCTTCCAGCGGGCCCGCGGGCGCGAGACGCTCTACATCTGCGCCACCGACGAGCACGGCACGCCGGCCGAGCTGGCCGCCGCCGCCGCCGGCCAGACGGTGAGCGACTACTGCGCCGAGCAGCATCGCATCCAGCACGACCTCGGCCGCCGCTTCGGCCTCTCCTGGGACCACTTCGGCCGCTCGTCCTCGCCGCAGAACCACCGCCTGACCCAGCGCTTCGCCCAGGCGCTCTGGGAGGCCGGCTTCATCGAGGAGCGGGTGACCCAGCTGGTCTACAGCCTGGCCGACAAGCGCTTCCTGCCCGACCGCTACGTGGTCGGCACCTGCCCGCACTGCGGCTACCAGCAGGCGCGGGGCGACCAGTGCGACAACTGCACGAGGCTGCTGGACCCGGCGGACCTGATCCACCCCCGCTCGGCCGTCTCCGGCTCCGACGAGATCGAGATCCGCGATTCCAAGCACCTCTTCCTGATGCAGACCGCCTTCGAGCCGAAGCTGCGCGAGTGGATCAACGGCAAGAAGGGCGAGTGGCCGATCCTGGTCACCTCCATCGCGCTGAAGTGGCTCGACGAGGGGCTGAAGGACCGCGGCATCACCCGCGACCTGGAGTGGGGCGTGCCGGTCAACGCCATGGACTGGGGGCCGAACCCGCAGGGCCAGCTGCCGGACGTCGCGGGCCTGGCCGACAAGGTCTTCTACGTCTGGTTCGACGCCCCGATCGAATACATCGCCGCCACCTGGGAATGGGCTGACGCCCGGGCCCAGGAGGAAGGCCGCGGTCCCGCCGAGGACATCGAGTGGGAGCGCTGGTGGCGCGAGCCGCACGCGGCCGACGTGACCTATGTGGAATTCATGGGCAAGGACAACGTGCCCTTCCACACCGTCGGCTTCCCCTCGACCCTCTTCGGCCTGAACGAGAACAAGGTCGACGGCGAGTGGCGCCCGGCGAGCAATTCGCCGTGGAAGCTGGTCGACACCCTCAAGGGCTTCAACTGGCTCAACTGGTACGGCGGGCGCTTCTCGACCACCCACCAGCGTGGCGTCTTCATGGACACGGCGCTGGAGCTTCTGCCGCCGGACTACTGGCGCTGGTATCTCACCGCCAACGCCCCGGAGAGCTCCGACACCGCCTTCACCTGGGAGCAGTTCCAGGCGCAGGTGAACGCCGACCTCGCCGACGTGCTGGGCAACTTCGTCAACCGCATCCTGAAGTTCACCGAAACCCGCTTCGACGGCGTCGTCCCGGAGGGCGGGGCGCCTGGCGAGCTGGAGCAGCGCCTGCAGGCCGACGTCTCCGCCAGGCTCGCCGAGCTCACCTCGCACCTGGAAGCCGTCGAGTTCCGCAAGGCCGCCCAGGCGCTGCGGGCGCTCTGGGTGGTCGGCAACGGCTACCTGACCGAGGCCGCGCCCTGGACCGCGATCAAGACCGACCGCGACCGGGCCGCGGTGGTGGTGCGCACGGGCCTGAACCTGGTGGCGCTGTTCGCCCGCGTCTCGGCCCCCTTCATCCCCTTCGCCGCCCAGGTGATCGCCGATGCAGTCGGCGAGCAGGGCCTGATGACCTGGCCCTCGGCGGACGGCGCGGCCGAGCTGGCCCGCGTCCCGGCCGGCCGGCCGATGACCACGCCAGACGTGCTGTTCCGCAAGATCGACGACGCCCAGGTGGCCGAATGGCGCGAACGTTTCGGGGGCGAGCCGGAGGACTGACATCCGAGTTGCGGGCGGGCTGACGGTTGAGCGGCCCTGCGTCGTTCGAGACGCCCGCTTCGCGGGCTCCTCAGGATGACTAAGTCAGTAGAGCCTAACCCACTTAGTCATGGTGAGGAGCGGCCCGAAGGGACGCGTCTCGAACCACGCACAGCCGAGCAGCCGGCCTATGGCGAGGGCGTGGCCGGGGCGCTGTGCGGCGCCCCGTGACCCTCGGCCGGCTGCTCGCCGCGGTGGTGGGCGGCCTCCTCAGGCGAGATGTCCAGGAACGCGGGGGCCGACGCGTTGAAGGCCGTCATGTTGCCGGTGCGCACCACCACCTGCCGCGCGCCATCCCAGATCATGTGCAAGGCGACGTAAAGCACGATCACCAGGCCGACGTAGGCGATCCAGCGGTGCTTGTTGAGCAGGCGGGCGATGAAGGTCGCCGCCACGCCCATCAGGGCGATGGACATGATCAGGCCGAACACCATGATCCAGGGGTGCTCGTGCGCGGCGCCCGCCACCGCCAGGACGTTGTCCAGCGACATGGAGACGTCGGCGATCATGATCTGCAGCAGGGCCGCGCCGAAGGTCTTGGGCTTCAGGCCCAGCGCCTCGGGGGGCGGGCCTTCGCCGCGCTCGATGGCCAGGGCCCGCTCCAGCTCGGCTTCCGCCTCGGCCTGGTCGTGGGTCGCCTGCTCGCGCAGTTCGCGCCACATCTTCCAGCACACCCAGAGCAGCAGGATGCCGCCGGCCAGCAGCAGGCCGATGATGGCCAGGAGCTGCACCGTGATCAGCGCGAAACCGATGCGCATGACCACCGCGGCGGCCAGGCCGATCAGGATCGCCCGCCGTCGCTGATCCACCGGCAACGCCGCGGCCGCCAGGCCCACGGCGACGGCGTTGTCGCCCGCCAGGACGAGGTCGATCATCAGCACTTGGCCCAGCGCGGTCAGCTGGCTGGCGAGTTCGGGGGAGCTCAGGAAATCCAACATGGCCTCGCTGTTAGG
>DASPLZ010000228.1:0-5050 GCA_035627295.1 Phenylobacterium sp.
ACCGCCCGTCGCCTGGAGGCGGCCCTGCCCTATCGGCTGACCGGCGCCCAGCAACGGACCCTCGCCGAGATCGGCGGCGACCTGGCGTCCGGCGAGCGCATGACGCGGCTGGTGCAGGGCGACGTCGGCTCCGGCAAGACCGTGGTCGCCATGCTGGCGATGGCCGACATCGCCGACGCCGGCGGCCAGAGCGCCCTGATGGCGCCGACCGAGATCCTCGCCCGCCAGCACTTCGAGACGCTGGAGGCCCCGTTGGCGGCGCAAGGCGTCCAGGCGGTGCTGCTGACCGGCCGGGACCGCGGCGCCGGCCGCGCCGAGAAGCTGCGCGCCCTGGCCTCCGGGGCCGCCAAGGTGGCGGTCGGCACCCACGCGCTCTTCCAGGACGAGGTCGCCTTCCAGAGCCTGCGCCTGGCGGTGATCGACGAGCAGCACCGGTTCGGGGTCGGCGAGCGCCAGCGGCTGTTGGACAAGGGCCAGGCGACGCACCTGCTCTCGCTCTCCGCGACGCCGATTCCGCGCACCCTGGAGCTCGCGGCCTATGGCGATCTCGACGTCTCGCGCATCGACGAGAAGCCGCCCGGCCGCACGCCCGTGGCGACGCGCACCGTTCCCATGCCGCGCCTGGAGGACGTCGCCCGTCGCCTGCGCGAGGCGGTGCGCGAAGGGGCCCAGGCCTTCTGGATCTGCCCGCTGGTTTCGGAATCCGAGACCAGCGATCTCGCCGCCGCCGAGCAGCGGGCCGCCTGGCTGCGCCGCGGGATCGGCCCGGGCGTCGGCCTGGTGCACGGCAAGCTGCCGCCCGCCGAGAAGGACGCGGTGATGGCCGAGTTCGCCGACGGCCAGATCAAGGTGCTGGTGGCCACCACGGTGGTGGAGGTCGGCGTCAACGTGCCCAACGCGACCATCATGGTGATCGAGCAGGCCGAACGCTTCGGCCTGGCGCAGCTGCACCAGCTGCGCGGCCGCGTGGGCCGGGGGCGCAAGGACTCGTCCTGCGTGCTGCTCTACGACCCGCCGCTGTCGGCGATCGCCCAGGAGCGGCTCGACATCCTGCGGCGCACCGACGACGGCTTCCTGCTGGCCGAGAAGGACCTGGAGCTGCGCGGCGGCGGCGATGCGCTCGGCCTGCGCCAGAGCGGCTTTCCGGCCTATGTCTTCGCCGACCCCTTCGCCCACCGGGACCTGATCACCGCAGCCGGCGACGACGCGCGGCTGATCCTGGCGCGCGATCCCAAGCTGGAAAGTCCGCGCGGCCGGGCGCTGCGCATCCTGCAGGAGCTATTCGACTGGCGGGCGGAGGGTCTTGGCGGCGGCTGAGGCCCGGCGCCAGGCGCCCACCCGGGCGGCGGCGTCAGCTTCAAGATCGGCGTAGAAGAGATTGAATCCCGGCATCTTCAGCCGATCCGCCCAGGCCCCGTCGCGCCGCAGAGCGTCGGACTTCGGCCGCGAAACCCGCAGTATGCCCCGCTCGCAATGGGCGCTGACCTGACGCTTGAGGAAGGCCGGCCTTGCGCCCCACTCCAGTCCCGTGGCGTTGGCTGCGCCCTTGTGCAGCCGCTCCGGGGCGGGCGCATCGGTGACGGCGCCCAGCAGCGGGTTGAAGCAGAGCGGCGTGCGGCCCTTCAGGTTGACGAGCCCGCCCGCCCCGTCCCAGACCAGCGAGCGGTCGAGCAGCTGCTGGCCCCGCTCCAGGTTGCCCTGCCGCGCGGAGAGCCAGGCGGCGGCGCAGCCTGTTTCGGCGGGCGCCCTGCAGGCCGGCACGCCCAGGTCGTCGAGGGCGGCGGTCTCGATCAGATAGGCGGCCACCATCCGGGAGCGCAGATCCGGGTTCGCCGCGATCTCCTCAGTGATCAGCCGCGCCGCCAGGGAGCCGCCCTGCTCCACGCCCACCAGCACGAACGGCCGGTCGGGATTGTAGCGCGCCACATAGGTCCGGAACGCCGCCTGGATGTCGCCGTAGGCGAAGCGGCGCGCCTCGCGGGCGTCCTCGCGCAGGGTGAGCAGGGTGTAGAGGCTGGCCTGCCGATAGCGCGGCGCGAAAATCCGACCCACCCGCACGAAGGGGCCCGCCCAGTTGGGGGCCATCACCCGGCGGAACAGGCGCTCGGCCTTGCGGTCGTCGACGGGGCCGTTCCAGTGCTCGCCGCCGTCATAGGTGGTCGGGCCGATGAAGAAGACGTCGATGTCGCCCGCGGCGGGTCGCGCCGCCTGCTCCGGCGGCGGCATCAGCAGCCATCCGGAACGCTCGGCGTAGTTCGCCGCCGGCGGCGGGTCATAGGTCTGGAACGGCTCCTTGGGGTCGAGCGCGGTCCGCAGGATGTCGTCGCGCCAGATGATCGCCGCGGCCGCCAGCAGCACGCCGAGCAGCGCCAGGCCGGCGATCCAGGGGCGTGGCCAGCGGCGAGGCTTCGGCTCCGCCACGGCGCGGCTCAGCGATAGGGGTCGGGCTGGGAGAGATAGCGCCCGACGTAGTCGGAGATGCCCTCCTCGAGGCCGGTGAAGTCGCGGTCGTAGCCCGCCCTGCGCAGGCCGGCCATGTCGGCCTGGGTGTAGTATTGATACTTCTCGCGGATCGCCGGGGGCATGGGCGAGTACTCGATCTGCGGCGGCCGGCCGGCGGCGGCGAACACCGCGGCGGCCATGTCGGCGAAGCTGCGGGCCTGGCCCGAGCCCAGGTTGTAGAGGCCGCTGACCTCCGGATTGTAGAACATCCAGGCCACCACATCGACGACGTCGCGGACGTAGACGAAGTCCCGCATCTGGCCGCCGTCCGGCACGTCGTCGCGGTAGGACTTGAAGAGCTGCACCGTGTGGCCGGCGGCGACCTTCGGCCAGATCTGGGCGGCGACCGACTTCATCGAGGATTTGTGCTCCTCGTTGGGGCCGTAGACGTTGAAGAACTTCAGGCCCACCCACTGCGGCGGGGCGTAGTCGCGGTTCGCCTGGCGCACGGCGAAAAGGTCGAACAGCGCCTTGGACCAGCCGTAGGTGTTGAGCGGCCGCAGCGCGGCCAGGGCGGCCAGGTCGTTGTCGTCGACGAAGCCCAGCGCGCCGTCGCCGTAGGTCGCGGCCGAGGAGGCGTAGAGGAAGCGCCGCTGGCGGTCGGCGCACCAGCGGAAGAGATCGCGCGATAGGCCGAAGTTGGAGTGGATGATCTTGTCCGCATCCGGCTCGGTCGTGGAGGAGACCGCGCCCATGTGGATGACCATCTCCACCTCGCGCCAGCGCTTCTCCAGCCAGTCGAACATCTGCTCCGGCGCCACGAAGTCGCCGATCGGATGCTTGGAGATGTTGCGCCACTTGCCGCGGTCGACCTCGTGCAGGCGGTCGCAGACCACTACGTCGAGGGTCGAGTCGGCGCAGAGGCGCGCGACGATGTTGGAGCCGATGAAGCCGGCCCCGCCGGTCACGAACACGATGCGGCGGGTCATTTTGCGCCTTCCTTCATGCGGGCGATGGCGGCGGTGGTGGAGAAGCCCTCGACGATGGGCGCGAGCTTCACCTCGCCGCCCCAACCGGCGACCAGGTCCGCCCCGACCACGCCCTCGACGGTGTAGTCCGCGCCCTTGACCAGCAGGTCAGGCCGGGCGGCCTGGATCAGGCGGATCGGGGTGTCCTCGTCGAAGGGCACCACCAGGTCGACGGGCGCGAGGCCCGCCAGCACCAGGGCGCGGGAGTCCAGGTCGTTCACCGGCCGCCCTTCGCCTTTCAGGGCGCGCACCGAGCGGTCGCTGTTGAGGCCCACGATCAGCCGGTCGCACCAGGCGCGGGCCTGGGTGAGATAGGCGACGTGGCCGCGGTGCAGCACGTCGAAGCAGCCGTTGGTGAAGCCGACGCGCAGGCCGCGGGCGCGCCAGCGGGCGACCTCCTCGGCCATGCGGGCGGCGGTGGCGATCTTCGCCTCGGCCGGCGCCATGCGGGCGGTGAGCGCAGCCTCGACCAGCTCGGCGGGCGTTGCGGTGGCGGTGCCGACCTTGCCGACCACCACGCCTGAGGCCAGGAGGGCGAAGGCGACGGCGTCCTCGACATCGGCGCCCGCCGCCAGGGCCAGGCCGAGCGCCGCAAGGGTGGTGTCGCCGGCGCCGGAGACGTCGAACACCTCGCGCGAGGCGCCGCGGAAGTGGCGCACCTCGCCGCCGCGCACGGCCAGCGAGATGCCCTTGGCGGCGCGGGTGACGAGGATAGAGCGCGCTTGGCTGAGCTCCAGGGCGCGGGCGAGCGCCGCCTCGATCTCGGGGTCGGTCTCGGTCGGCAGGTCGGTGGCGCGGGCGAGTTCGGCGGCGTTGGGCTTCAGGAGGTCGGCGGGGCCGTAGCGCACCAGGTCGCGGGCCTTGGTGTCGACGATCAGCACGGCGCCGGCCTCGCGGGCGGCGTGGCAGGCGGCGATGACGGCGTCGGTCACCGCGCCCTTGCCGTAGTCGGACAGCAGGATGGCGCGGGCGTCTCGGCCGGCGTTGGCGGCCTCGCGGGCCAGGCGGTCGGCGGTTTCCGGCGCCAGCGGGCCCTGCGCCTCGGCGTCGAGCCGCAGGAGCTGCTGGCCGGCGGTGACGAAGCGGGTCTTCACCGTCGTCTGGCGACCCGCCTCGGTGGCGAGGTAACCTTCGATGGAAGCTTCCGCGCCGATCAGGCCCAGCGCCTCGTGGCCCGGCCCGTCGTCGCCGACGACGCCGGCGAGGGTGGCGAGCCCGCCGAGCGCGGCGACGTTGCGGGCGACATTGCCGGCGGCGCCCAGCATGGTTTCCTCGCGCTGGCGCAGCAGCACCGGGATCGGCGCCTCGGGCGAGATGCGGCTGACCTCGCCGTAGACGAAGCGGTCGACCATCAGGTCGCCGACGCAGGCGACGCGGGCGCCGGCGGCCTTGGCGAGCAGCTGGTCGAGGGCCGAGAGGTCCATGCGCCGGGTCTGAGGCTTGCGGCCTAAGGGGTCAAGCAGCCAGCCGGCGCTTGGCGAGGGCGTCGTAGTCGAGGAGTTCGGCGACCAGAGCCTCGAACTGGTTCAGCGGGACCATGTTCGGACCATCGGAGGGGGCGTTGTCCGGGTCCGGGTGGG
>DASPLZ010000229.1:0-13789 GCA_035627295.1 Phenylobacterium sp.
GCGACGCGGCCGCCCCGCAATTCACCGACCACTACTTCACCGGCGAGTACCCGACCCGGCTCCTCGACCGCGAGATCGCCGAGGGCCGCAACGAGGCGGTGGAGCGCCAGCTCTCCTTCCTGGTCGACGCGTGAGCCGTCGAGCCGGCTGGCTCGCCCGCCTCAAGCCGGACGTCTACATCCTCCTGATCCTGGGGATGGTGGTGCTGGCCTCGCTTCTGCCGGCGCGCGGCGCGACGGCGCCGGCGGTGGACGGCGTCACCAAGCTCGCCATCGGGCTGACCTTCTTCCTCAACGGCGCGCGCCTGCCGCGCGAGGCGATCATCGCCGCCCTCGTCCACTGGCGGCTGCATCTGGTGATCCTGGGCGTCACCTTCGCGGCCTTCCCGATCGCGGGCGTGAGCGCCGCCAGCCTGCCGGGCTGGATCGTGCCCGCCGCCCTGGCGCCCGGCCTGATCTTCCTGGCCTGCCTGCCCTCGACCGTGCAGTCGGCGATCAGCTTCACCACCATCGCGCGGGGCAATATCGCCTCGGCGGTGGCCTCCGCCTCGGCTTCGAACCTGCTCGCCATCGTGGCGACGCCCCTGCTGGTCGCGTTCCTGCTGCACACCGAAGGCGGCGGCTTCTCGCTGGATCAGGCCCAGCGGATCGCCCTGCAGCTGCTGGCCCCGTTCATCGCCGGCCATCTCGCCCGGCCGCTGATCGGCGCCTTCGTGGCCCGGCACAACAAGCGGCTCGGCTGGATCGACCGCGGAGCGATCCTGCTGGTGGTCTACGGCGCCTTCAGCGACGCGGTGATCGGCGGGCTCTGGTCGCAGGTGAGCGCCTTCGACCTCGGCCGGCTTGCGCTCATCTGCCTGATGCTGCTCGCCTTCGGGTTCGCCCTTCCGGCCTGGGTGGGGCGGGCGATGAGGTTCGACAAGGGCGACCGCATCGCCCTGCTGTTCGCCGGCTCCAACAAAGGGCTGGTGTTCGGCGTCCCCATCGCAGGCGTGCTGTTCCCACCCGAGACGGTCGGCTTCATGCTGCTGCCGGTGATGATCTACCACCAGCTCCAGCTGATCGTCTGCGCCGGGATCGCCCAGCGCTATGCGCGGGAGGCGGACAGGTCGTTCGAAGCGCGCTAAGGGAGCGGCCATGAGCGCCTCCCCCTTCCCCCTCTCCGACAAAATAGCCCTCGTCACCGGCGCCAGCCGCGGCATCGGCCGGGCCGCCGCCCTCGCCCTCGGCGCCGCCGGCGCGCAGGTGGTGGCCGTCGCTCGTACTGGCGGCGCGCTCGAGGAACTCGACGACGAGCTGCGCGCGATCGGCGGCAAGCCCGCCACCCTGGCCACCGTCGACCTGGAGCGCGGCGAGGACCTCGACGCCCTCGGCGCCGAAATCCACCGTCGGTTCGGCCGCCTGGACATCCTGGTGCACGCCGGCGCGATCCTCGGCGCGCTGACGCCGGTGGGGCATGTGGACCTGAAGCAGTGGGACAAGGTGATCGCCACCAACCTCACCGCGACCTTCCGGCTGATCCGCTCCACCGAGCCCCTGCTGCGCGCCGCCCCGGCGGGCCGGGCGATCTTCATCACCAGCGGCCGGGCTGTACGGCCGAAGGCCTTCTGGGGGCCTTATGGGGCGAGCAAGGCGGGCATGGACCATCTGGTGCGGACCTGGGCCGACGAGCTGGAGAACACCTCGGTCCGCGCCGTGATCCTCGATCCCGGCGGCATGCGCACCAAGATGCGGGCCGAAGCGTTTCCTGGCGAGGATCCGATGACCCTGCCCGACCCGTCAGAGATCGGCCCGCTGATCGTCGAACTGGCGCAGGCGGACCTCGGCCTGCCGAAGGAGGCGATCCTGTTCTCGGACTGGAAGGCCGCCGGGCGGCTGGTCAGCGGCTAGCGCTTGGGGCGCCCGCGGCCGGCGGAAGGCTTGCGGTTCACAGCCTTCAGCTTGTTAGTCGTGAGCGTTCGTGTCGGCTTGCCCTTACCCTTCGCCTTGCTCCCGGCGATCTTGGCCTTGAGCCGGCTGGCCGGCTTCGGCGGCTCCGTGGTCGAAGGGCGGTCGCCCTCGGCGTAGGGGTTGGAGTTCGACTTCACCGTCACCCGGATCGGCACGCCCGGCAGATCGAAGCTCTCGCGCAGGGAATTGACCAGGTAGCGCCGGTAGCTGTCCGGCAGCTGCGCGGCGCGGCTGGCGAACAGCACGAAGGTCGGGGGGCGGGCCTTGGTCTGGGCCATGTACTTCGGCTTCACCCGGCGGCCGTTCACCGCCGGCGGGGGGTGGCGCTGCACGGCCAGGGCCAGCCAGTCGTTCAGGTCGCGGGTCTTCACCTTGGTCGACCAGTCGTCGTGCACCTTGAAGACCGCCGGCATCAGCCGGTCGAGGTGCTTGCCGGTCTCGGCCGAGAGCGCGATCACCGGCGCGCCGCGCAGCTGCGGCAGCACGCGGTTGGCCTCCTCGATGAATTCCTTGAGCGTCGCGCCGGGGTTCTCGACGAGATCCCACTTGGCCAGCACGAAGACGAGGCCCCGTCCCTCGCGCTCGACGAGGTCGGCGATCTGCAGGTCCTGGATCTCGAAGGGGTGGGTGGCGTCCATCACCAAGAGCACCACCTCGGCGAAGGTGATGGCGCGGATGGTGTCCTGGGTGGAGAGCTTCTCCAGCTTCTCCTGCACCTTGGCCTTGCGGCGCAGGCCCGCGGTGTCGACCAGCCGCACACGGCGCTCGCCATAGGTCCAGTCGACGGGGATGGCGTCACGGGTGATGCCGGCCTCCGGGCCGGTCAGCAACCGATCCTCGCCCAAAAGGGCGTTGACCAGGGTCGACTTGCCGGCGTTCGGGCGCCCGACGATGGCGATCTTGACGGGGTTGTCGCCGCCCTCCTCGGCCTCGTCCTCGGACGGCGCGGCGGCGACCAGGGCGTCGAAGAGCTCGACCATGCCTTCGCCGTGCTCGGCGGAGATGGCGATCGGCTCGCCGAGGCCCAGCGAGAAGGCCTCCATGGCGCCTGCCTCGCCCGCCTTCCCTTCGGCCTTGTTGGCCGCCAGGATCACCGGCTTGTCGCGCTTGCGAAGGATCTCGGCGAAGACCTCGTCCAGCGGCGTCACACCCTCGCGCGCGTCGACCACGAAGAGCGCCACGTCGGCCTCATCGATGGCGAGCTCCGTCTGGCGGCGCATGCGGGCTTCCAGGCTCTCGTCGGAGACGTCCTCGAAGCCGGCGGTGTCGATCAGCGACAGGTCGAGGTCCCCCAGCCGGCCTTCGCCGTAGCGCCGGTCGCGGGTCACGCCCGGCCGGTCGTCGACGATGGCGAGCTTCTTGCCCGCCAGCCGGTTGAACAGCGTCGACTTGCCCACGTTGGGGCGGCCGACGATCGCGAGCCTTAGAGGCATGTTGCGTCCTTCGAGACGCCGTCCTGCGGACGGCTCCTCAGGATGACGAGTTTTGAGCCATGAACCAACGGCGTCATGGTGAGGGCGGCCCGCAGGCCGCGTCTCGAACCACGCAGGGCCTTAGCGCAGCGCGATCAGCTGGGCCTCATCGGTGACCACGTAGATGGTGTCGCCCATCGCGATGGGACCGATGATCACCGGCCCGCCGACCTTGATGGTGCTCTGGATCTCGCCGGTCTTGGCGTTGAGCGCGATCAGCTCGCCCGTCTGGCCGCCGAGGATCAGGCGGTTCGAGGCCAGGATCGGGCTGGACCAGATCGGCTTGGAGGTGAACTTGCGCCCGAACAGGCCCATGAACTGGCCGGTGGTCTCCTCGCGCCCGACCGAGAGGTCGCGCACCCAGTAGACCTGGCCGCTCTCGCGTGAGACGGCCATCACCTCGCCGGCCTTGGAGACCACGAACACCACGTCGCCGGCCGGCCACGGGGTGGTGATGCCGCTGACCGGCAGGGTCCAGCGCTGCGAGCCGGTGCGCAGGTCGGTGGCCGCGAAGACGCCGGAGTGGCTGACCGCATAGACGTCGCCCTGGTAGATCGCCGGGCGGCCGGGGATGTCGCGGATTTCCGAGAGGGCGTTGGTGCGGCTGGCGCGCGACAGGGCTTCGCTCCAGAGGTCGTTGCCGTTGGCGGCGCGCAGGGCCACCAGCTCGCCGGAGCCGAAGGCGGCCACCACCGTGTCGCCGGACACCGCCGGGCTGGAGGCGGCCAGGATGCGGGCGGGCTCGGAGAGCGCCTGGTAGGTCCAGCCGGCGGCGCCGGTGGCGGCGTCGAAGGTCAGGAGCACGTTGTCGTTGGAGATCGCGAAGACCCGGCCGTTGGCCACCGTCGGCGCGCCGCGCAGGGGCTGCTCGGTGGCGGTGCGCCAGCCGATGGCCCCGGTGGCGGCGTCGAGCTGGGCGACGAAGCGGTAGCCGGAGGAGACGTAGAGCTTGCCCCCGGCGAAGGCGAGGCCGCCGCCGTAGGCTTCCTTGTCGCGCTTGATGTCCGGGCGGGTGCTGGTGCTCCAGATCTCGCGGCCGGAGCGGGCGTCGAAGGCGCTGACCCGCGCCGCGCCGTCCATCACATAGACGCGGCCGTCGGCGGCCACCGGCGGGGCGGTGACCTGGTAGCCGCGCTTGGAGCCTTCGCCGAAGCCCTTGCGCCAGGCGATCTGCAGGTTCGGCGCGGCCTCCACGTGGCCCACCGCCTGTTCGAGATTGCCGCCAGGCAGCGGCCAGGACTCCATCACCGTCGGCGTCGGCAGGAAGTAGTCGACGCCCTTCAGCGCGTCGGCCGGCTGCAGGCTCTGGTCGAGGGCGATCACCGGGATGCGCTCGCCCTTACTGGCGATCGCCTGTTCCTCGTCGTCGTCGCGGTCGAAGGGGTTGAGCCGGGAGACGGTCGAGCAGCCGCTGACGGCCACGCACGCGGCCACCGAGAGGCTGAGCAGGGTCAGCTTGCGCAATGAGATCATGGGGTCGGGGCTTGAGAAGCGGGAGGCGCCGGCGGGGCGGCAGGCGCGGCCTTGACCGCGGCGGCGACGGAGGCGGCCGAGCCGGAGTCGATGAGTTCCATGGCCGCGCGGGCGCGTTCGCGGGTGCTGTCGGGGGCGTCGGCGAGCAGGGAGAGGACGACGAAGTCGCTCCTGGCCCCGGCCGCGTCGCCGGCCATCATCTTGGCGAAGGCCAGCGCCTCGCGCGCCTGGGCGCGGTAGGGGCGGCCTTCCTCGGTCAGCGGGGTGAGTCGCTCGCTCAACTGGGTCACGGGAGCCGTATCGAGCAAAGCCAAGGCGGATTTCAGGCGGGCCATGTCGCCGATCATATTGTCGGGCGCGACGTCGGCGGCCTGGTCGTAGAGGGCCACGGCCTCGGCGGTCTTGTTCTCGGTGGCCTTCAGCCCGCCCTGTTGCATCAGGGCCAGGGCGCGGTAGCCGGGCGAGCCGGTCTTGGCGACCTCGCCCCAAAGCGTCCCGGCCTTGGCGAGGTCCTGCTGCGAGAAGGCCTCCAGCGCGGCGGCGTACTTTTCGGAGGCCTGGAACGCCTGCCGTTCGCGCCAGGCGGTGTAGCCCCAGACGCCGAGGGCTGCGACCAGCGCCAGGATCAGCGCGCCGGCGATCCACGGCAAGAGGCGCAAGCCCAGCGCCTTGTAGCGGTCGGCGCGGATCTGCTCCTCGACCTCTTCGAAGACATCGACCACGGAAGGCTTACTCTTAAGGCTGTTGGGAAGAGGCCGGACCCTATAGCGCGGGCGCCTGCGCCGCAACGGCGGGTGACGTGCTGCGAGTTCACTCGTTCCGCTCATCCCCGCGAAAGCGGGGACCCAGGTGTTTTATCAGAGGGCGCTGGCGTTATCGGATACCCAAAAAAGCCTGGGTCCCCGCTTTCGCGGGGATGAGCGGATTGGGGCGGTTTATTCCGCCACCAGCTTGGCGAAGTAGGTCTCAGCCACGCCGGGGAAGCGGCGCTGACGCACGTCCTCGGCGTAGTTGGCCACCGCCTTGCCGATCTCGCCGCGCAGATCGGCGTAGCGGCGTACGAACTTCGGGGTCCAGTCGAATAGGCCCAGCATGTCGTCGGTGACCAGGATCTGACCGTCGCAGCCGGCCGAGGCGCCGATGCCGATGGTCGGGACCGGCGCCGCCTCGGTGATTTCCCTCGCCAGCCCTTCGGCCACGCCTTCCACCACGATGGCGAAGGCGCCGGCGTCGGCGACCGCCAGGGCCTCGGCCATGATCCGGTCTCGCTCGGCGCCCGTGCGGCCCTTGGCCTTGAACCCGCCGTCGACCAGCACGGCCTGGGGCCGGAGGCCCACGTGGCCCATCACCGGCACGCCGCGGCGGGTCAGGTAGGCGATGGTCTCCGGGATCGTCGGTCCGCTCTCGACCTTCACGGCCGAGGCGCCGGTCTCCTTCATCAGCCGCACGGCGTTGTCGTAGGCCGTCTCGGCCGCGCCCTCGTAGCTGCCGAAGGGCATGTCGACGACCACCATCGCCCGCTTGGCGCCGCGCATCACCGCCTGGCCGTGCAGGATCATCATCTCCAGGGTCACGCCGACGGTGTTCGGCAGACCGTGGACCACCATGCCGACCGAGTCGCCGACCAGCAGCAGGTCGCAGGACTCGTCCAGCAGTTCCGCCATCGGGGTGGTGTAGGCGGTCAGGCAGACGATAGGCGTCTTACCCTTCTGGGCGGTGATGTCCGGCGCGGCGATGCGGCGGACCTTCTCCTCGCGTTGAGCCGACACGTCAGAACTCCTCGATCATCCGCGTGAGCGCCAGGCCGATAGCCGCCGCGGCGAGGGCGGCCATAAGCCACAGGGTTTCCCCGCCGACCAGCGGGGTCATCCACTCCGCGGCGCCGGCCGCTTCACGCAGGGTCACCAGCTCGCGCGGCGCGGAAATCTCCAATCGCTCAAGGCTGGGGCCCAAATTGGACATCAGGAGCTGGGTGGCCCCGATGGTCCCGCCGGCCACGCCCGCGATCCAGATCATCGCCCGGCGGGCGGCCCAGCCGCGATCCAGCCGCCCCTCGACGCGGGCGGCGAAGGCCGCCTCGTCCGCGGCGACCGGCGCCTCGGCGAACATGCGCTCCAGGCGGCGTTCGAAATCGGTCTCAGCCATTGCCGAGCCTCTCCTCCGTTGCGACGGCGACGGGCGCCAGTCGCGCTCGGAGCTTCTCCAGACCACGTTTGACATGCGATTTTACCGTTCCGAGCGGAAGCTTCAAGGCGTCCGCCGCTTCAACGTGCGAAAGTCCCGCGCCGTAGCACAGGCTGACGCACAACCTTTCCCCCTCCCCCAGCGTCTTCAGGGCCTCGTCGAGGTCGATGCGGCCGGCGAACCGGACCTCGGAGCCGGCGTCCCCCTCGGCCTCGTCCATCTCCTCCAGGCTCTGCAGCCGCTTCTCGCGCGGCAGCTTCTTCAGGTAGAGCCGGGCGGCGATCTTGCGGACCCAGGCCGCGAAGGTCCCCTCCCCGCGGAACTCGCCGACGCGCTCGAAGGCGGCGATGAAGGCGTCCTGCGCGATGTCGTCGGCCTTCGCCGGGTCGGCGCCCATCCGGCGCAGCAAGGCGCGCACGGCCGACCCGTGACGGCGCACCAGCTCGCCGAAGGCCTTCCGGTCGCCAGTGGCGGCGAGGCCGGAGAGCTCCACGTCGTGCAGCGCGGCGAGGTTGATCGGATGACCCTTCATGGGGTCTCTCACTCCCGTCCTTGAGCGGCCTTACGAGGCCGTCTTCTTGCCGATCAGGCCGAGCACGATGAACGCCAGGCCGATGAAGCCCGGGAAAGCGGCGACGCCCAGCAGCGGGTAGGTCGCGTCCCCCTCGACAAAGCCGAGTGCGACGCCGAAAGCCGCAATGCCGATGGCGATGCCGAGCCAGATGATGCCGGTGCGCAGGTCGCGGTCGGGGGTGGCGATCGGCGCCCTGCGCTCCTCGATCATCGAGGTGATCAGCTCAGGCGGCATGTCCTGGCCCTTCTCATAGGCCGTGCGCAGGGTGTCCTGCAGCTTCTGCCGCTCGATGCTCTTGAAGTACCGCGGCACCAGCACGATGGCCGCGATCATGGCGAAGAACGCGATCGGAATGAGGATTTCCGGGTTCCACATGGTTTTCAGCTCCTGCGTTGGCAACGGCGTTCGCGCCGCTCCTGCAGACAAGAGGCCCTGGGCCGCGCCGACGGATGCAGGCGGCCGCATGAAATGATCGTAACCTTGTTACGCGCTCCGGCGGCGAGCGAACAGGGCGGCGGCCAAGCCAAGCGAAGCAGCCCCGACGGCCATGGCGAGCGCCTGTCCCGCCTGGCCGACGCCGGCCGCGATCAGCGGCGCGAAGCTCCAGGCCGCCACGCCCGCCGCCAGCGACCAGGCGGTGATCGCCGCCAGCCGCCAGAACCCCTGGCGTCGCAACAGCCGCAGGCGCACCTCGGCCACGAACACCGGGTCGGTCGCCGGCGCTTCGGTCGCCGCCCAGAAGGCGGCCAGCTTGTCTTCGGCGTCACTCATGGCCGGTCTCCAGCCGGGCGAGCAGCCTGGCGCGCCCGCGTTCGACATAGGACTTCACCGTCCCCAGCGGCAAGCCCAGGGCCGCGGCCGCCTCGCCGTGCGAGAAGCCGCCGGCCAGGCACAGGGCCACCGCCGCGCGCTGGTCCGGCGGCAGGGCCTGCATCGCTTCCGCCAGGCCGAGCCGGTCCTCGGCGCTGAGGCTCGCGGGCGCTTCGCCCTCCGCCAGCCAGGCCGCATCGCGCGCCCCGGCCCGCGCCCGGCCGCGCCGCCAGGTCAGGCTCTTGCGATAGGCGATCCCGCAGAGCCAGCTGCGCAGGCTTTCGTCCCGCCGGATCGAGCCCAGCCGCTCCCAGGCGAAGAGGAAGGTCTCCTGCGCCAGGTCCTCGGCCTCGGCCGCGTCGGCGCAGACCCGGCGCAGGAACCCGCGGACCGCCTGCTGATGCCGGGCGACAAGCCTGGCGAAGGCCGGCTGCGAGCCGCGCCTGGCCTCGCGGACCAGGTCGCGGTCGAGCGCATCGCTCATCTGTGATCGTCACGACGCTTGAGCAGGGCGACGATGAGCGAACCGATCGCCAGCCCGCCCATGATGATCGCCACCATCACGAAGGCCCAGTCGGCGCCGTGGGGGCCGTAGAGCGCCGCGAAGGTGAAGGCGACCCCCAGCGACAGGAAGAGCACGACATTGTGCCAGTCGGAGTAGCTCCTGCGCTTTGGGCCCTCGGAGCTCTCGCCCCAGCCCCAGCCGTCGTGGGGCGAGGCGGAAACCGCCTTCATCAGCGCGGCGGGCGGTTCCTCGCCCTTCTGGGCGTAGACCTTGAGCAACTCGATGGTGTCGCGCCGGCGGCGCTCGCTGGTCCACATGCCATAGGCGCCCATACCCATCCCGAAGAGCGGAAAGAGCAACCACCAGAACTGTCGGAAGAGGTCTTCCATGATCTTCAAGTCCCCCAGGCGAGCCGAAGGCTTCCGGCTCGTTCTGACCTTAGTCGCCGCAGCGGCCGGAAATGGATGCACGAGGACGAAAAATGTCTCGCGGCCTGATGCTGAGCGGCAATTTGCGGACCGGCCGTGCGCCCCTTCGAGACACCCGCTTCGGCGGGCCTCTGGATGACGAAGCAGCGACGACCTTAGTCATGGTGAGGAGCGGCCCCGCCAGGGGCCGCGTCTCGAACCACGCCAGGCTTGCCCGCTCGATACGCGACCCCTCAGACGAGGCTCGCCAGTTCCCGGGCAAGGTTGTTCCGCGCCGAGGCTTCGAGCCGGGCGTGGAAGTCGGGGTCCGGATAGATGACGGGCGCCTCCAGAAAGTGCTTCAGCACCGCGCTGCGGCCGGAACGCCAGAGCGTTTCGGGGACGTGGGCGTATTCTTCGCGCACCTGGCGGGCGTAGCGGTCGTAGGCGGCGGGCTCGGCGCCGAGGATCGACAGGTCGATGCTGACGAGGATCGCGCCCAGCCGGTCGTCCGGCGCGACGGCATGGCCCTTGGTCAGCAGGATGAGACGCGCCACCTCCGCCTGCTCGGCGGCGGGGACGCCCATCGCCGCCAGATCCTCGCAGGCGAGGTCAGCGCTGCGTTCCTCGTTGTCGGCGGCTTGCGGATCGTAGATCGCGTCGTGCCACCAGATGGCCCGCTCCAAGGCGCGCCGCTCGTCCGCGGAAAGCCTTTCGACCTTCGCCAGCGCTGCGAGACACGCCTCGATGTGCTCCAGCGTGTGGTAGCGGCGCTGGGGTTCGGCGTACCGCGCGACGAGGCGCGGGGTCACCAGGCGTCGGCCGCGATCCGCGCCTTGACGATCTTGCCGGGCTGGCGCGGCGGCTCGCCCTTCGGCAGGGCGTCGACGTGCTCCATGCCCTCGGTCACCTCGCCCCAGACGGTGTACTGGCCGTCGAGGAAGGTGGCGTCGTCGAAGCAGATGAAGAACTGGCTGTTGGCCGAGTTCGGGTTGGAGGTCCGCGCCATGGAGCAGACGCCGCGCACATGCGGCTCGCGGCTGAACTCGGCCTTCAGGTCCGGCCGGTCGGAGCCGCCGGTGCCGGTGCCCGTCGGATCGCCGCCCTGGGCCATGAAGCCGGGGATCACCCGGTGGAAGACCACGCCGTCGTAGAAGCCTTCTCGGGCCAGTTCCTTGATGCGCTCCACATGGCCGGGCGCGAGGTCGGGCCGCAGGCGGATGACCACGTCGCCGCCTTCCAGCTGGAAGACCAGGGTGTTTTCGGGATCGTCGGCCATCACTTCACTTCCGTTGGAATGTCTATGTCGCAGACCGAGAAGTCCGCGCCCTTGGCGGCGCGCACGCGCTCCACCTCGGCGGCGAACCACGGGCTACGGGTGTCAACCACGCGAACGCTGGGGCGTTCCTTGGCGGGGATGTCGGCGAGCACGCGGACCTTCAGCATCTGGTCCATCGGCTCGGCCACCGGCTCCCCGGTCTTGATGGAGCGCACGACCTCGAGGCCGGAAATCACGCGGCCGAAGGCGGTGTAGCGCTTGTCCAGCGAGGGATAGGCCGCGCGCATCAGGAAGAACTGGCTGTTGGCGCTGTTCTCCTCATTACCGCGCGCCATGCCCAGCACGCCGGGGCAGAAGAGGCCCCAGGCCGAGACCTTGCTGTCGGCCGTCATCACCATCATCGCCGGGTTCTGGCTCATCGCCGGCATGGGGCCGACGAATCCGGCCTCCCCGCCGGTGGGCTTGGCCACGGCCGTGAACCCGGAGTCCGCGCCGCGGCGGAAGGTGAACTCGGCGGCGAGATCGGGCTTGTCCGAGCCGCCCTGGCCGTTGTCCTGCGGGTCGCCCGTCTGGGCCATGAACTGGTCGATCACGCGGAAGAACTTGCGCCCGTCGTAGAGCCCCGCGCGGGTCAGTTCGCGCAGCCGGGCCACGTGGTTCGGCGCGGCTTCGGGGATCATCTCGACGACCACCCGGCCCTTGTTGGTGTCGATCACCAGCACGTTCTGCGGGTCCGGGGTGCGCCAGTCGCTGGCGGCGGGGCGCGCGGACTGGCTGGCGGCCGGCCCGGCGAGGGCCACGGCCAGCGCGCCGGCGATCAGGGCGGGTCTCAACATGCGGCCTTCCTAGGCGTCGACGACGGCGCGCGCCAGCGTCACTTGCCGACCTTGGCCAGCACGCGCTCCTTCACCTGCGGGCTGACGAACTTGGAGATGTCGCCGCCGAGCATGGCGATCTCCTTCACCCACTTGGAGGCGATCGGCAGGTGGCGGGGGTCGGCCATCAGGAACACGGTCTCGATCTCGCGGTCGAGCTGCTGGTTCATTGCCGTCATCTGGAACTCGGTCTCGAAATCGGCGACGGCGCGCAGGCCGCGGACGATGACATTGGCCTTCACCTCGCGGGCGTAGTGCATCAGCAGGCCCTCGAAGGGCTGCACGACGATCTCGGTCGTGGTGTTGAGCTCCCGCAACGCCATTTCGGCAAGTTCGACCCGCTCATCCAAGGTGAACATCGGCCCTTTGCCGGTGTTGATCGCCACGCCCAGAACCAGCCGGTCGACCAGCTTCACCGCCCGGCCGATGATGTCGACGTGGCCGTTGTGAAGCGGATCGAAAGTGCCCGGATAGAGACCGATACGCAAAGCTCCCCCCTCGGGCGCAGAGCGGCTCCCTCTGTTGAACCGCAACGCTTCCTAGCTTGGATCGCCGGGCGAGTCAGGCGCCCGCGACAGACCGACAATTCTAGAACGGGGTCGCCCGGCGCGGACTATTCCACCGCCGGCTCCGCCGCGTCCTCGGCGTCGTCCTCATCCGAGCCGGGCTCGGCCAGGCGCTCGACCGACACCACGTGCTCGTCCTCGGCGGTGCGGAAGATGGTGACGCCCTGGGTGTTGCGGCCGGCGATGCGGACCTGGCCCACCGGCACGCGGATCAGCTGCCCCTGGTCGGTGACCAGAAGGAGCTCGTCGCCCTCTTCCACCGGGAAGGAGGCAGCCAGGCGTCCGCCGCGCTTGGTCAGGTCATGGGCGATCAGCCCCTGCCCGCCCCGGCCGGTGCGGCGGTAGTCGTAGGCCGAGGTGCGCTTGCCGAAGCCCTCGGTCGAGACGGTGAGGATGTGCTCCTCGGCCGCGCCCAGCTCGGCGATGCGCTCCAGGCTGATCGCCGCTTCGGCCTCGGCGTCGGCGCCTTCCTCGGCCTCGATCTCCTCGGCTTCGGATTCGACGCCCTCGGCGTCCTCCGCATCGCCGTTCTGCGCCCGCCGCATGGCCGCGTCGTGGCGCAGGTAGGCGGCGCGTTCGGCGGGGGTCGCGTCGACCGAGCGCAGGATGGCCATGGAGATGACGCTGTCGCCCTCGGCCAGGCGCACGCCGCGCACGCCGGTGGAGTCGCGGCCGGCGAAGACGCGCACCTCATCGGTCGAGAAGCGGATGCAGCGGCCGAGCGCCGTGGTCAGCAGCACGTCGTGCTCGCTGGTGCAGACGGCGACGCCGATGATCGAGTCTCCCTCGTCCAGCTTCATGGCGATCTTGCCGGCGCGGTTGATCTGCACGAAGTCGCTGAGCTTGTTGCGCCGCACGTTGCCGCTCTTGGTGGCGAACATCACGTCGAGCTTTTCCCACTGCGCCTCGTCCTCGGGCAGCGGCAGGATGGAGGTGATGCTCTCGCCGTGCTCGATCGGCAGCAGGTTGACGAAGGCCTTGCCGCGCGAGGTCGGCGTGCCCACCGGCAAGCGCCAGACCTTCAGCTTGTAGGCCTTGCCGCCGGAGGAGAAGAACAGCACTGGCGCATGGGTGGAGGCGGAGAAGACCCGGGTCACCGCATCCTCGTCCTTGGTCGACATCCCTGAGCGGCCTTTGCCGCCGCGGTGCTGCGTCCGGTAGATCGAGAGCGGCGTGCGCTTGACGTAGCCGGAGTGGGTGACGGTGATCACCATGTCCTCGCGGGCGATCAGGTCCTCGTCCTCGACGTCGGCGTCGCCTTCGACGATCTCGGTGCGGCGCGGCACGGCGAACTGCTCGCGCACCTCGACCAGCTCCTCGCGGACGATGGCCATGATCTTCTCGCGGGAGGCCAGCACCTCCAGGTGGCCGGCGATGGTCGCCGCCAAGTCGCGGGCCTCGCCGAAGATCTCGTCGCGGCCGAGGCCGGTCAGGCGCGAGAGCGTCAGGGCCAGGATCGCGCGGGCCTGCTCGTCGGTGAGCTTCACCTTGTCGCCGTCGACCAGCACGGTGCGCGGGTCGGCGATCAGCTCGATCAGGGCCATCATGTCGCCGACCGGCCAGGCCTTCTCGACCAGCCGCTCGCGCGCCTGCGTCGGGTCCGCCGACGAACGGATGATGTGGATCACCTCGTCGATGTTGGCGACGGCGACGGCCAGGCCCACCAGCACGTGGCCGCGGTCGCGGGCCTTGGCG
>DASPLZ010000230.1:0-4912 GCA_035627295.1 Phenylobacterium sp.
GCGCGAGCGGGCGTTCAGCTCGGCCTTGGTGGTCAGGCTGACTTCGCCGTCCCACTTGGCCGCTTCCTTGCCGCCCTCGCCGGCGATGGCGGTGACGCGCAGCACGCTCTCGAACTGACGATGCCCGCGGGTGCGGCGGTAGCCCTGGCGGCGGATCTTCTTGAAGATCTTCACCTTCTCGCCCTTGCGGGTCTCGATCAGGGTGGCCGACACCTTGGCGCCCTCGACGATCGGCGCGCCCAGGGTCACGGCCTCGCCGTCGCCCAGCATCAGGACCTCGCCGAACGACACCTTCGCGCCCGGCTCGCCGTCGAGCTTCTCGACGACCATCAGGTCGCCCGGCTGGACCCGGTACTGTTTGCCGCCGGTCTTGATCACCGCGTACATCGGTCTTCTCGTTCGGTTGAGGCGCGGCCCGACAAGCGGCCGCACGCAAAATGCATTGCGCCCGCAGGCGGACCCGCGGGCGAGGGAGGGCGCTTTATACAGACGGCCTCTCCCAAGTCAACGCGCGGACGGGGCGGAAACGGCGATTCACGGCGCGCCCGAATCCACTGGACTGTGATATTATAACAGTATACGGCTGAAGCGTGACCTCGACCCTGCTCACGTCCGTCGCCGCCACCGGTTTCGCCGTCGCCTTCCTGCACGCGGCGCTGCCGACGCACTGGCTGCCGTTCGTGCTGGTGGCCCGCGCGCGCGAGTGGTCGATGAAGAAGACGCTGGGCGTCACGGCCCTGGCGGGCGTCGGCCATGTGGTGGTGACGGTGCTGCTCGGCGTCGCCCTGACGGCGCTGGGCCTGGTGATCCGGCCGCAGCTGGGCGCGGTCTTCCCCTATGTGGTCGGCGGCCTCTTGATCGCCATCGGCGTCCTTCAGGTGCTGCGCCACCGGCACGCGCACGCGGCCAAGACGCCGGATCGCCGCCTCTCGGACGGCGGCGCGGCCCTGGCGCTGGTGGCGCTGCTGGCGCTGTCGCCGAGCGAGGCCTTCCTGCCGCTGTTCCTGGCCAACATCGAGCACGGGTGGCCCGGCTTCGCCCTGCTCAGCGCCGTGCTGGCGGCGGCGACCATCCTCGGGATGCTGCTCTTCACCGGCCTGACGGCGGCCGGCGCGGCGCGGCTGAACCTGGGGGCGCTGGAGCGCTATGAGGGCGCGATCCTCGGCGTGGCGCTCTGCGGCCTCGGCCTGGGCGTCATCCTGCTGGAAGGCTGAAGGCTTCCTAAGGCCCTGCCGCGCGCTTACATGGCGGCCATGACCGACAAGACCCCCGTCACCGTGCTCACCGGCTATCTCGGCGCCGGCAAGACCACCCTGCTCAACCGCATCCTCACCGAGGACCACGGCAAGCGCTACGCCGTGATCGTCAATGAGTTCGGCGAGGTCGGCATCGACAACGAGCTGATCGTCGGCGCCGACGAGGAAGTGTTCGAGATGAACAACGGCTGCGTCTGCTGCACGGTGCGCGGCGACCTGATCCGGGTGCTCTCGGGGCTGATGAAGCGCAAGGGCAAGTTCGACGCCATCATCGTCGAGACCACGGGCCTGGCCGACCCCGGCCCGGTGGCGCAGACCTTCTTCGTCGACGACGACGTGAGCGCCAAGGCGCGGCTCGACAGCGTCACCACCGTGGTGGACGCCAAGCACCTGCCGCTGCGCCTGGCCGACAGCCGCGAGGCGGCCGAGCAGATCGCCTTCGCCGACCAGATCGTGCTCAACAAGACCGACCTCGTCTCCGAGGCTGAGCTGGCGGCGGTGGAGGCGGGCATCCGCAAGCTCAATCCGCTGGCCCCGATCCACCGGGCGCAGCGCTCCAACGTGCCGCTCGACGCCATCCTCGGCCGCGGCGGCTTCGACCTCGCCCGCATCACCGAGCTGGAGCCGGAGTTCCTCAACCCGGCGCACGGCGAGCCGGGGCATGTGCACGACGAGCACTGCGACCACGATCATGACCACGATCACCATCATGGCCACGACCATCACGACCGTCACGACCACATCCACGACGCCGGCGTGCGCGGGATCTCGCTCACCACCGACAAGCCGCTCAACGCCAACAAGATCACCCGCTGGCTGAACGATCTCCTGCAGCTTCAGGGCCCGGACATCCTGCGCGCCAAGGGCATCCTCTCGATCGAGGGCGACGACCGGCGCCTGGTCTTCCAGGCCGTGCACATGATCCTGGAGGGCGACTTCCAGCGCGACTGGCGCGAGGGGGAAGAGCGCGTCAGTCGCATGGTCTTCATCGGCCGCAACCTCAACGAGGCGCAGCTGCGGGCCGGCTTCGAGAACTGCGCGGCGTAGCGCTGCGAGACGGTGCGTGGTTCGAGACGCGCTTCGCGCTCCTCACCATGACGAGCTATTTGCTGACTTCGTCATCCTGAGGAGCCCGCGAAGCGGGTGTCTCGAAGGACGCAATGCATCTCCGCCAACGAAAAACCCGCCCGGCGGCGCCGAGCGGGTTTCGAAAAATCTGCTGAACCGAAGCGCCTAGAGCTCTTCGTTGATCAGCGCGACCTGGTAGTAGCCGTCGCTCTGCAGCTTGTTCATCACCGCCATGAAGTCGCCGTAGCGCACGTCGCGGTCGCCGCGGATGTAGACGCGTTCCTCGGTCGGGTTCGGCACCGCCAGGATGCGAGCCAGATCACCGGAGAGGCCGTCCAGGGTGGTAGCCTGCTCGCCGATGAACAGGCGCCCGCCGCGCTGGATCGACACGAAGGTCGGCTCCTTGACGATGGTGCCCGGCGGCGGCGGCTGGGCCGGCGGCAGGTCGAGCTTGATCGACACGGTGGCGACCGGGATCGACACCATGAAGATGATCAGCAGCACCAGCATCACGTCCACGAACGGCGTCACGTTGATGTCGCTGTTCTGGCCGAGGTCGAACTTCTTGTTCCCTCCGCCGCCGCCCACTTTGGCGCCCATATGGTCGTCCTTGATCTGCCGGCCGCACTGGCCGTTGTCTTAATTCGCGATCACCCATTGCGTGGCCACGAGCGATTGTAAAGCCCCGACGCTGGGCGAAAGCGCGCAACGCCGCTATGGCGAGCCCATGAGCCTGGAATTCGACGCCTATGTGACAGCCGCCCTGTTCGACGCCGCCGGCGCGGTCGCCTTCGCGCTCGGCGACGGCACGGTGCGGGACGCGGCGGGAGGCGTGGTGGAGGCCCACGACGGAGCGATCCTCTGCGCCGCGGTCCACCCGCAGGGCGGGATCCTCACCGGCGCCGACGACGGGCGGCTGGTCTGGACCCGGGACGGTGTGGCGCAGGAACTCGCCAGCCTGCCCGGCAAGTGGATCGAGGCGGTGGCGGCCGGAGCCGACTCGGGTCTGATCGCCTTCGCCGCCGGCCGCGAAGCCCATGTGCGCGACCTGAAGGACCCGGCCTTCGCACGCGTCTTCGCCCACGAGAAGTCGGTGGCCGACCTGGCCTTCGACCCCAAGGGCCGGCGCCTGGCCTGCGCGACCTACGGCGGGGTGCAGCTGTGGTACGCCCGCGTCTCCGACCAGAAGCCGCAGGCGTTGAAGTGGGCCGGCAGCCACGTGGCGGTGGCCTGGAGCCCGGACGGCCGGTTCATCCTCTCGGCCATGCAGGAGAACCAGCTGCACGGCTGGCGCCTCTCCGACGCCAAGGACATGCGCATGGGCGGCTATCCCTCGAAGGTGAAGAGCCTGGCCTTCCTCTCCAAGGGCGCCCTGCTCGCCACCTCCGGCGCCAACGGGGCGGTGCTCTGGCCCTTCGTGGGCGCGAACGGCCCGATGGGCAAGGAGGCGGCCGAGATCGGCTTCGACCAGGCGGCGATGGTCGCCCGCGTGGCGGCGACGCCGGACGCCGGCGTCCTGGCGGCCGGGCTGGACGATGGCCGCGTCTGGGCCTGCGAGGTGAAGTCGGGCCGGCTGCACCCGGTGAAGTCCGAGAAGGGCGCGGCCATCACCGCCCTCGCCGTCACCCCGAAGGGCGACCGCATCGCCTGGGGCGACGAGGACGGCGCCGCGGGCGTGGCCGAGCTTCCGCCGCTGGCGGCTTGACGCGGGGGCGCGGCTGGCCGACCTGAAGGCGGTCAGTCGGGGATTTGATGAGCGACAGCCGCGCCAAGCCCAGAAGGCCCGCCCGCCCGCGCGGCGGCGGGTTCGGCCGCTTCGTCCGGACGCTGTTCGTCTGGGGGGTGATGCTGTTCGTGGTCGCACCGGTCGCGCTGGTGGCGATCTACCGGTTCGTGCCGCCGCCGGTCACCTTCCTGATGGTGCAGCGGGTGTTCGAGGGCAAGGGCCTGGACCGCCGCTGGCGCGACATCGACGACATCTCGCCGCGCCTGGTGCGCGCGGTGATCGCCGCCGAGGACGCCCGCTTCTGCCAGCACAAGGGTTTCGACGTCGAGGCGATCGAGAAGGCGATGGAGGCCAACGCCAGGGGCCGCAAGCTGCGGGGCGGCTCGACCATCAGCCAGCAGACCGCCAAGAACGTCTTCCTCTGGCCGCAGCGCTCCTGGGTGCGCAAGGGCTTCGAGGCCTATTTCACCGTCCTGATCGAGATCGGCTGGGGCAAGCGGCGGATCATGGAGGTCTACCTCAACTCCATCGAGTGGGGGCCGGGTCTCTATGGGGCCGAGGCCGCGGCGCGGAAGAACTTCGGGACCAGCGCCGAGGCCCTCTCCGCGGCCCAGGCCGCGCGGCTGGCGGCGATCCTGCCCAGCCCCCTGAAGTGGCGCGCCGCCAAGCCCGGCCCCTATGTGCGCAAGCGCTCCTCGCGGATCGGTGCGGCGGCCGGGACGGTGCGGCGCGACGGCCTGGCGGGCTGTGTCCTGAAATAGCCGTGGGCCGGGATGGAAGCTGCGCCCTACCCGGTGTAAACCGCAGCGTCCTGCCCCAGGCGGGCTAAAACCTGACATAAGCTTCCCACGAGGAGGGGCCA